>CAYSUN010000029.1:0-15777 GCA_964434235.1 uncultured Gammaproteobacteria bacterium
GTTGTCATATGCCCCAAGTTTAGCAGAAAAGTGCAATATGTGTGTGCACATTACCTTTTGTACTTGACATTATTAAGTAAATTTGTTACTATTTTGGGTTGCAGAAAACCCTATATTACGAGGTGTAAAATGAGAGGCGTTATTCTAAGTGACATCCATGGTAACTTGCCTGCACTTGAAGCTGTTAGCCGACGAATTGCACAGGTTTCTCCTGACTTTGTTTATTGTTTGGGAGACACTGTTGGTTACAATCCATTTCCCCATGAGTGCATTAAGTGGGTTAAAGAAAATTGTAACCTTGTTGTCAAAGGAAATCATGATTTAGCTATTGTAACGAGAGGAAAAGAGCCAGATGGTATGAATCCATTGGCCATTTCAACTGCGATTTTTTCCTACGGGGAGTTGGGCTCAGGTGAATTGTCTTGGTTAGATAATTTGCCGATGTTTCAACAAATGGATCTTTTGAACAGTACGTTTGTTCATTCTGGAATTGCTAGTCCTTATAACTGGGAGTATGTTCTTATGGAAGATGACGCATTGTATCAAATGAGTCATATGAAGACTCAATTCTTGTTCATTGGACATTCGCACAAACCAGGATTTTGGCTTGAAAATAGAGGCATTTGGGTGCCGGCTGATTCGTCTCAAACGTATAGGTTGCCAGCTCGGTCCAAGCATATCATTAATGTTGGGAGTGTTGGTCAACCAAGAGACCGTGATCCTAGAGCCTGTTTTGCTGTTGTAGATTTTTACAGAAAGAAACTGGTGCTAAACTACCAAAGAGTTGCTTACGACATTCAACGAACTGTTGATGCTCTTGGCCGTTGGGGTATGGAGGGACGTCTGACTAGAAGATTGTTTGAGGGTACTTAAGTAAATACAAATTCCGCTGTTCACGAACAGCGGAATTTTTTGTTAGAGTAAAATTGTATATTTAAAATTAAATTTTGGGTTATTTATTTTTGGTTAAATATCACAAAACTCATTGTCCACATTAGCATGGAGAAAATCATCATTATAACAATGATTATCCAGACTATTTTTTGCAGTTTGTGTTTATTCATAGTAAAATGTAGATTACTGATTATTGCGAAGCAAAAAAGTCAGTTTTCAAAAATGATTTATTACTTATAAAATTTACTTAGTTTTATGAAAAAATGGAAAGTAAGGGATTTGGCGCCAGAAGATTATAAAAAGAAATTTTCTCATCTCCATCCAATAATAGCACAATTATTATATAACAGAAAGATTGAAAGTCAATTGGAGATTGATTCATTTTTTAATCCTGAATATGAAAACTTGCATGATCCTTTTTTGTTTCAAGATATGGACAAAGCTGTGAAGCGAATTGACAAAGCAATCAAAAGCAAAGAAAAAATTTTAGTTCATGGTGATTATGATGCTGATGGAGTAACAAGTTCAGCTGTTTTATATCGAGCGTTAAAATTGCTTGGAGCAGATGTTGAGGTTTTTATTCCTCATCGAGAAGACGATGGTTATGGGCTTAATATTAACAATGTGAACAAATTTGTTGTACAGGGAATAAAATTATTAATTACAGTTGATTGTGGGATTACTAATGTGGCTGAAGTTGAAGAACTCAAAAAACAGGGGATTGAAGTAATTGTTACTGATCACCACGAACCACCAAAAGTTTTGCCTGAAGCATATTGCATTCTTGATCCTAAGGTTATTGGTTGTGATTATCCATTCAGAGACTTGGCCGGAGCAGGTGTTGCTTACAAAGTAGTGCAGGCTTTGTTAGCTAAAAGTAAATATGTAAAAAATGACAAGTTTGCTATTTATGGTGGAACACAAGGTTTTGCTAAATGGCTTCTGGATATTGTGGCTATTGGTACGGTCGCGGATGTTTCAATTTTAACTGGTGAAAATAGAATTTTAGTTAAGTGGGGTTTAATTGTTTTGGCTCAAACTCGATGGCTTGGCTTAAAAAGTTTGCTAGAACAAATTAGGCCGAGAGAAATAGATTCTTTTACTATTGGTTTTCAAATTGCTCCACGTTTGAATGCAGCCGGTCGGCTTAATCATGCGGTTTTGGCTTTTGATTTGTTAGTAACAGACGATAAACAAACTGCTGAAAAAATTGCAACTGAGCTTCAAGCGAATAATACAGAAAGACAAAAAATTATTGAAAAAGCTTTGAATGAAGCTCGAACTCAATTAGACAAGGAGGAAAAAAATAATATTATTTTAGTTTATAATGAAAATTGGTTACCAGGTATAATTGGGCTTATTGCTGGTCGTCTTAGTGATGAATTTTATCGTCCAACTTTAGCAATGACTAATTCAAATGGTAGTATTGTTGGTTCTGGTCGAAGTATTGAAGGATTTAATATTGTGGAAAGTCTTAGAATTTTAGATAAATATTTTGCTCGATATGGCGGTCATGCTGGAGCTTGTGGATTTACTTTAACAGAAAATGAGGTACGGGAAAAATTTGAAAAAGAATATTTGAAAAATTTTGAGCAACAACTTGAAAAATTAGATTTAACACCAGTTTTGCCGATTGATTGTGAAATTCATACCAGTCAGATCGGTTTTGAAATGCTTGAACAAATAAAACAATTAGCACCATTTGGTGAAGGGAATGAACGACCTTTATTTTTAATTAAAAATTTACAAATTACATCTAGGGACAGAATCGGACAACAAAATACACATTTGAGAATATTAGCCAAGCAAGAAACACCGATTTTATTTAAATTTATGTGGTTTAGTAAAGCTAAAGAATGGTTTGAAAAAATTAAAGCTGGAGATATTGTGGATATCGTATGTGAAGTTGGTATTAATGAGTGGAATGGTAATCGTGAGTTTGAATTTAAAATTCAAGATCTGCAAGTTAATGAATAAATTGTGAATATTTACTTTAACCTTAAACAGTAATTCAACTTATAAGTTTTTAAAAATAAAAAAAATTTGCTAAACTTGATTTATATGAAATATACAATAAATTGCGATGGTGGTTCTCGGGGTAATCCGGGGCCAGCTGCCAGCGGTTACATTATCAAAGATGAGACAGGTAAAATAGTTTTTCAGGCTGGAAAATATATTGGCGAGACAACCAATAATCAAGCTGAGTATCAAGCTGTTGTTTTGGCTATGGAAAAAGCATCTGAACTTGGTTTGTCTGATTTGAAATTTAATTTAGATAGTGAATTGGTTGTGCGACAATTAAAAGGGGAATACAAAGTAAAAAATCCTGATTTGGCTGTACAGTTTTTAAAGATTTGGAATTTGCAAAATAAATTTAATTCTGTATCATATCGACATGTTTATCGTGAACAAAATGTTGAAGCTGATGCACTGGTTAATAAAGCTTTGGATGAACGAAAATAAATTTATAAACTTCAAAAAAAATAGCGACCGATTGCGGTCGCTTTTGCGTTAATGTTTTTTCGTTGTTGCTAAAGTATCATTTCAACTGACTCAATTGGGCTTTCTGGCCAACGGCTATATTCCCAACGGCTGTGACGTTCATTTTCTGTGTAGATAAGTTTTTCTGGCGAAGAATCTTGGATTGTAGTGAAAAGAAGCCAAAGTTCGAAAGATTTTGAGCTTTCATTATAGCTTGTTTCCGTACCGTGAAAAACTAGATCCAAAATCACAAAACGGTATACTTCTCTTTTACTTGGCAAGTCACCGCCAATTTTCATTTGTAGTCTAACTCTTAAAGGTCCGTTGCTTGTGTCATCTGGATCGAAACCGAATTTACTTAGAGTTAAAATTTCATTAAAAAGTGTTTGTACCTTTGTGTTAATTTCTGCGAAGTCCATAGATTTTCTCCTTGGTTGTGAATGATCAGAATCTCGGCTTGGCTGTGATTTGTTATTTTAGCGTTTGTTTGGTTTTTGTCAATACTCGGGTAATTAAATAAGAAATTTTTGTTCGTTGAAAAGTGTGTTGATTTTATTTTGCAATTATATTCAGTTATTGATTTTAAAACAGGTAAATGTAAATTATATTTTTTTTGTTTCACGTTTATGGTATAATTAATTTGTATGAAAAGAGGGAAACTACTTCTACTTTATTTTTTAATAGTTGCAGGTGTAACTACGTTTAGTTTTTTTGTTTGGCAAGTTTCCGCTGATAAAAATCATAAAATTTCAGGTTATGCTTGGTCGGAAAATATCGGCTGGGTTTCTTTGAATTGTTACAATCAAGGAATTAGTGATAAGTGCGCACAAACTGATTATGGTTTGGATTTTAATAAATTAACCAAAGAATTTTTCGGTTGGGCTTGGTCTGAATATGGTGGGTGGCTTTGTTTTGGCCAGACTTGTGAGCAAAATGCTCCAGATGGTTCGCCCGCCAAAGTTCTTATGACCAGCCATGGACTTTTGTCTGGGTTTGCTAAATGGATTAATTTAAATAATGAAGGCTGGCTCAGTTTACGTGGTGAACAAGTTGACGATTCTGGCTTAGCAAAAAATAGTTGTAAAAATTGTTATCAATTAAAAGATGAAGCAACGGAAACTTGTGAACTTTGTTTTACTGGAAAAGAAAATAATTTAGATGTTGGACATATTTGTGAACAGTGTTCAAACTGCCAAGATTCAGTTTGCCAAACTTGTTCTGCTTGTTTTGAATATGGTCTTGGTGTTGATTTTTCCAACAATACATTAGTCGGTTGGGCGTGGGGTGGTGATCAACTCGGATTAGGTTATGGTTGGTTGAATTTTAATTCTACAATGAGTGATTCTATTGTTAGTCCCCCATATTTGCAAACGATTGGTGGCGATGTTTATTCTGATCAAGGTTTGGGTTCTCCTCAGCAAGGCGCTTTGCCTATAGACCAATATTCAGCAACTTTTATGTTGCAAAGTAATGGAGATATTATTCATTACAGTTCGGAATGTCAGGCAACTGGTTTGTGTAATGTAACAGACGGGTGGGTTAACGATGATATCGGAACATTAGGTTTCCCCAATCAAAATAATAATTATTTCAGTGAATTTGGACCAATTGATATTAAGGGTTTGCTCGCCGGACAATACGGAAAAGTAAATGTGATTGTTAATGATTCGCAGATACCTAGTATTCTTAATGGGGCTGTTTATTATGCCAACAATACTTTATCTATTAATAACAGTAAAAATTTTGGAGTTGGGCAGAATGATGTACTTGGTTCAGGCACAATTGTTGTGCGAGGCGATTTATATTTAAATAGTAGTTTGGATTATCAAAATATTGCGGTTACTAAACCTAAAAATTTACCTTGTTTGGGAATTATTGTTTTGAAAAAAAATGACGGAACTGGCGGTAATGTTTACATTAATCCTGCTGTTTTGAAGCTAGTTGGTAATATTTATGCTGAGAATGAAATTTATACTGGTACATTTGGCCCTGAGTCTAGTGATTCAAGGTTAACTATAAATGGTTTGCTTGTTGCTAAGAAGTTTAATTTTCAACGATAATTTACTGATTTGCAAGTCTTAACCCCAGCTGAAAAAATAATTTATGACGGTCGAATTGTTAGTAATCCTCCACCAGGATTTACATTTTTAGCTACGGCGTTACCTGTTTGGTTAAAATAAAATTGAAAAGTGGATAAAGATTTTTCTAAATTCGCTTAAAATGTTATAATATATTATGAAATATAATAAATTCTCGATGTTCAGGACACTGCCAATAATTGTTTGGACTTTGTTATTTGAATATCAGACATTTTGATATGGGATTATTCTCAAAAGACAGTTCAACAGATGCAAATTTTTTAGGTGTTGATATTGGTGGAAGTAGTATTAAATTAGTTGAACTGACTAATAATAACAATCGAGCTCAATTAGTAACTTATGGTTATTTAGAGCGATCTTTAAAGGGTGGGAGTAATAAATTAATTGATAATCCTGACAAAACTGCTGAACTGATAAAAAGCGTTTTGAAAAATAGTAAAGTTATTACTAGGCGAGCAGTTACTGCTTTGCCAGCCCCGGCTGTTTTTAGTTCAATTATTTCATTGAGTGAAATTAGTAAAAAAGATCTTGCCTCTCCGAAAAAAGTAACTGCAGCTGTGGAGTGGGAAGCAAAAAAGGTTTTACCATTGCCACTTGAAGAAATGATTTTGGATTGGAAAGTTATTGGCGATGACAAGATTTTGAAAGATCCTAAAATTGAAACTTTTAGTAATTTACAAGTTTTGCTTACTGGCGCGGCCAAGGAAGTTGTTCAAAAGTATATTGAAATTTTCAAAAAAGCAGATCTTGAATTAATAAGTTTGGAAACTGAAGCTTTTGCTTTGGCTCGAGCCCTTGTTGGCAAAGATAAAGCGACTGTGATCTTGGTTGATATTGGAGCTGTTAATACTGATATTTCCATTGTAGAAAATGCTATTCCATTATTAAATCGTAGTGTTAGCGTTGGCGGATTAAGCATAAGTGAGCAAATTACTAAAACTTTAAATGTTACCTTGGAACAAGGCGAACAGTTTAAACGAGACCTTGCTGGTAATAGCGAATTATTGGGCGGAGGTGATATTTTACCTGAATTAATTCAACGTCCAATTCAAGCGATTATAGATGAAATTGAGTATACAATTAATTTTTATTTAGAACAGCCAGATAACAAAGATAAAAGAATCGAAAGAATAGTTTTATCTGGCGGAACTGCAAATTTATTTAATTTACCAAAATATTTTTCTGATAAACTTGGAATCCGAACTTTTATTGGTAATCCTTGGGCTAGAGTAATTTATCCAGAAGATTTACAGCCTGTTTTGGAAGAAGTTGGGCCAAGGTTAGCCACAGCGATTGGTTTGGCTATGAGAGATATAGAGTAAACAATTAAAGTTTTTATTTAGCGGACAATTTTGTCTGAGTCAGAAAAGTAAAATATAAAAATATGTCTATTAGTTTATTGCCAAGTGACTTAAGGGATAAAGAAAATCAAGAAAAAGAAAAAGTTAGATTGGCAATGAAAGAAAAAAAATTCAAAATGCATGAACCGGGTGAATATTTGGATGATAGCGAAAAAATTAATTTTTCTCCAACTTCGCCAGTTAATGATCTTGAAATTGGTTTAGCTTCCGAACCTAAGATTGAAAATCGTGGTACTTTTCGAATAGTAAAAAAACAAGAAAAAAAAATTGTTCCACCGATTGTACCTCAACAAGTGAAAGTTGAAACACCTCCACCAATTGTACCCCCAAAAGTAAAAGTTGAAATGCCATTACCTGTTGTGAAAAAAACTGAAAATCCTTCTACTTTTCGCATGAAAATTCCTAATTTGATTAAAATGATTAGTGGTCGAAATGGTAAGAAAATTATTCAAGAAACATCAGACCAAATTGATGATGTTTTGAGTCCGCCACCAATCAGCGAGTATTTTCATAGAGATTTAAAAAAGGTTTATGAAGAAAAAAAAGAGGCTGAAGTAAATTTAATAGACAATGATTATGAATATCTTGTACGCAAAAAGTTTTGGAATCGTTTACGCGGGTTGTTAATTATTGCTTTGATTTTTTTGATAATGTTTTCGGCTGTATTCATTTATTTAAAAACTCAAAAAACAAATTTAGTATCTGAATATAATCAAGTCAATCAATCGATAGCTCAAACAGAAGCTGAAATTAATACTTATGGTTTTGAAAAAATGCAAGCAATTGCCCTCAAGGATCGGGCCTTAATTTTGAAAATTTTATTGGATCAACATATTTATTGGACAAAGTTTTTAGGACTTTTAGAACATAGTACAATCTCTGATGTCTATTATGTAAATTTTGTTGCTGATAGTAATGGCGATATTATTTTATCGGCCAAAGCTAAAACTTATAATAATGTAGCGGAACAACTTTTAGTTTTTCAAGAAGCAGATTTTATTGAACAAGTAGAAATAAATTCAGCCACCAAGACTCAATTAGAGAATGTTGTTTCAGAAATAGCGGAAGATGTGCCCGTCAGTCAATCTTATCCTATTGATTTCAGTGTTACTATAAAATTAAAACAAGAAGCTTTAGCTCAAAAATAAATATGTTTGATCAAACTGAAAATAAAGAAATAAAAACGGCCAATAAAATAGATCAAGCTTCACTTGGCCATGCTCAAAGAAGCGGTTTGAAATTAGTACAAAAGACCAAGGCTGTGCCAGTTATGATCAAGGCTAATAATAAAAAAAAGTCAGCCTTTTTGGGTTTTGCGGAAAATTTCAATCGTTTATATCGTTTAATATTTTTGTTGTTTTTTGTTGTTTTGTTTTTAGCTTTGGGTGCTGGTAGTTATTATTTCTATAAAATAAATGTTGAAGCAGTTGAATCGTTGATTAAAAACCAACAAGAGGTTTTACGGCAACGACAAAAAGAGCTTTCCGAGTTAAAATCTATTAAAGTTAGTTACGAAGACTTGGAAGATTCCTCCAAACGAATATTGGAAATTTTACCGGACCAAAAAGATTTGCCAAGCATCTTTGTTCAACTTGAAGCTTTGGCTCATAGTCATAATTTATTTTTAGGCACTATTGATATTGCTGGGGACACAGCTTTTGAAGATGAAGAACAGAATCTAAATAGTTCAAAACTTCATAAATTAAATATCAATTTAAGTTTAACTGGTGGTGATTATTTTACTTTGAAAGAATTTTTACTTGATGTGGAAAAAAATTTAAGACTTTTGGATATCAAATCGATTGTTTTTACTCCAGAAAGTAACACTTATAATTTAATTATAAATACTTATTATTTTGGTGAAGTTTATGAGCCAGAGACAGAAGAAAATTAATGAGCTTGGTTCAATTGTGGCAATTTTGGTTGCCATGATACTTGTAGTTTTGGCTTTGATTTATGCTGAAATGTTTTATTTTACTTATGATTTAGATAATTCTGTCACTGGAACAAATTTGAATACAACTGCCAAAATAGAAAAAGAGTTCGACCAAATTAAGCAAACTTTGTCAGTTGACGAACTTTATAATAGTTTAGAAAGAATCGGGAATTGGCCGATTGATTTAGATAAGGTTGCCATGCAAAAAACAAATCCATTTGTCCCAGAATCAATTGTGGCTGAAGAAAATGAAGATTTATCTGTTGAGGTTTCTGATGTTGAAAATATAGAATTAAATTCAGATTTGCCAGTGGAGGAAGTTAAATTAAAAAGTGAACTCTTGGAATAGAATAATTTAATTAAATTTGAACAAGTTTTATAAAATGCTAACTGAGAATCAAAAAATATTTTTACAGTTTTTACAAAACCAAACTATTTTGCGTGAAGTTCAGGTTGTAGAAATATCTGACATCCTAAAAGGTTCAGACGATAAAACCTTACGTCAAATTTTAACGAAAGGTGGTTTTATTGAAGCTGAAAAATTAGCTGAGTGTGAAGCTAAATTTTGGCATTTGCCTTACATCAATTTACTTGAGCAGGAAATTTCAAAAGAAGAATTTGAGATTTTGCCTCAGCATTTAGCCCAGCAATATACAGCAATTTGTTTTCAAAAAAAAGGAGAGAATTTAAAAATAGCTTTAGGTAAGCCAGAAGATCATGGGGCTCGGGAAGCTTTGGATTTTTGGGCCTCAAGCAAAGATCATTTTGTAGAATATTTTGTTTGTTCATTAAACGCTTGGCAGGAAAAGTTTCAAAGGTATGATGCTTTGGGCGAAGAAGTCGCCAGCGCAGTCAGTGAAGTTGAAAAGGAAAAACAAAGTAAAAAAAATGAAGAAGTTTCAACAGAAAATATTGAAGAAGTTATTAAACGAGCGCCAGTTGCCCAGATTGTTTCAGTCATCATTAAACATGCTATTGAAAGTAGAGCTTCTGATATTCATGTTGAGCCGTACGAAAAAGCTTCTAGAGTTAGATATCGAATTGATGGAATTTTAAATACAGTTTTAACCTTGCCTACTCATATTCATGATTCAGTTATTTCTCGTATAAAAGTATTAGCAAACCTAAAAATTGATGAAACTCGTAAACCGCAAGACGGTCGATTCCGTTATTCAACTGAAGGACATGATTATGATTTGCGTGTGTCAATTATGCCTTTGTCCGCTACTGAAAAAGCAACAATGCGTGTTCTTGATACTTCAAATAAAGCTTTATCTTTGGAACAATTAGGTTTTGATCAAGATATAATTTCCATGGTAAATAAGGCGATTAAACAAACTTATGGAATGATTTTAGTTACAGGTCCGACTGGCTCAGGTAAATCTACAACCTTGTTTGCAATTTTAAGTTTATTAAACAAAGAGGGCGTAAATATTACTACTTTAGAAGATCCAGTAGAATATAACATGCCAGGTATAAATCAATCTCAAGTTCGGCCTGAAGTTAAATTTAGTTTTGCTTCTGGTCTTCGAGCTTTGATGCGTCAAGATCCTGATATTATTATGGTAGGTGAAATCCGTGATAGTGAAACTGCGGAAATGGGAGTTCATGCGGCTTTGACTGGTCATTTGTTGTTCTCTACTTTGCATACAAATGATTCTATTGGCGTGGTTCCTCGTTTACAAGATATGAAAGTTGAGCCATTTTTATTAGCTTCAACTTTGAATTTAGTTGTTGCTCAAAGGCTTAGTCGAAGAATTTGTTCAAAGTGTAAAGAGTCTTTTGTCTTGCCGACTGAAACGGCTGAAAGAGTAAAAAAGGAATTGGCCAAAGTCCCAGCTAAATTAATGCCAAAGGATATTAATTTACAAAGTGCAGAACTTAAAGGTTTTCGAGGTGTTGGTTGCCCGATTTGTAAAAATACAGGTTATAGTGGTCGAGTAGTGATTGCTGAAGTTTTGCCTATTACTGGAAAAATGAGAGAATTAATTGCCAATAAATTTCCTCAAGCAGAAGTTGCAGTTGAATTAAAAAGAATTGGCGTTAGAAATTTAATTCAAGATGGTTTGATTAAGGCTTTGCAAGGTGTAACCACTTTTGAGGAAGTTTTTCGAGTTAGCAAAGAAGTAGAAGAACAAGAATAAAATTATGTCAGTATTTAGCTATAGAGCAAGAAAAAAAAATGAAGTTGAAATCTTTGAAGGTCTAGTCGAGGCTGAATCTGAATCTTTAGCTGTTGAAATTTTAGAAGAAAGAGGTTTTTTGGTTCTTTTTTTAGAGAATAAAAAAAGTAGTTTTGGACAAATTGATATTTTAAACAAAGTAAAGGCTAAGGATTTAGTGATTTTATCTCGTCAGTTATCTATTCTAATTTCTGCTGGTGTACCAGTTGTAGAAGCCTTGAAAGATGTTGTTAATCAAACAAAAAATAAAAAATTGAAAAAAACAATAATGGATGTGGCGATTGAAGTGGAAGGTGGTGTAAAATTTTCCGAAGCCTTGTCTAATCATAGTAAAATTTTTGATAGTTTTTTTGTGAATATTATAAAATCTGGAGAAGTTTCTGGTCGACTTGAAGAAGTTTTACTTTATTTAGCTGATCAATTGGAAAAGGATTATGAATTGAAAAGTAAAATTAAAGGCGCCATGATTTATCCTGTTTTCGTTGTTGGGGCTTTAGTTGTTATTGGAGTTTTAATGATGATTTTTGTTGTTCCTAATTTAATTGAAATGTTAGAGCAGACAGGTGGTGAACTTCCATTTTCAACTCAGATTTTAAAAAATATAAGTGATTTTATGGTCAGTTATTGGTGGACTTTGATAATTTTGGCTGGGGTTTTATTTGAAATGGGGCATTTAATTGTCAAAAATGAAAAAGGTAAAAAAGTTTTAGATAATATTAAATTAAGATTACCGATTTTTGGAAAGTTGTTCAATTATATTTCAATTATTAGATTCTCAAGAAGTTTAAGAACTTTACAGTTAGGTGGAGTTGATTTGGTCAGCTCTCTTGATATTACTGCTTCCATGGTTGGCAACCTTGTTTATGCTGATTTGATCAATCAAACAAAGTTGACGGTCGAGGGCGGTGGCGAGTTTGGTGAAGTTTTTTCTTCTAGCCCAATTATTCCTAATATGGTTCCACAAATGCTTGATACAGGTGAACAAACAGGAAAAATTAATGAAGTTTTAGAAAAAATTAGTGAATTTTATACTCGAGAGGCAAATATTTTAATTGCTAATTTGATGTCACTTTTAGAACCAGTTATAATGATAGTGCTTGGTGTGGCTGTTGGTTTGATGGTTACTTCAATTATTTTGCCAATGTATCAAATTTCTTCAAATATGTAATTTAATTAATTAAGATAATGAAAAAAAAATATGAAACAAGCAAGTTCCAAGTTTTCTCAAGCAGGTTTTAAATTAATCGAACTTTTGGTTGTTATCGCAATCATTGGTTTATTATCAGCGTTAGCAGTTGTTTCTTTGGGCAACATTAGAGAAAAAGCCAGAGATACAAAAAGATTGAGTGACATTTCAGCAGTTCAAACTGCTATGGAGTTGGTTAAAGACAAAAATGGTGATTATAAAACTAATTTAGGTTGTGGTGTTAAGAAGTTATATTTGTGTACAGGCGGTGATTTAGAAGGGTTTGTTCCATCTTTATCAACAATGAAGGATCCATTGAGTACAGATACTAGCCCAGCTTGTCGGTCTAATTGTAAAGCTGGTTGCGTTTATGGTTTTGATGAAATAACAAAAACTAACTATGCGATTGATTTTTATTTAGAAAATGGAGCAGGTCAATTTGAAGAACCAGGTTGTTATCAATTAACAGAAAAGGGCATTTCACTAAAAGAGTAAATATAAATAATATAATTTAAAAATTATGAGAAAAGGTTTTACTTTAATCGAACTTTTGGTTGTTATCGCAATCATTGGTTTGTTATCGTCTTTGGCTGTAGTTTCTATGGGTAATATTAGAGAAAAAGCTCGAGACACAAAACGTATTAGTGATCTTTCAACTGTTCAAACAGCTATGGCTTTGGTTAATGAAGAATCTAATTTTGATAATTTGGGAGATTGTGATTTCGGTGATGCTTTGCAGACTTGTACAGGTGGTGATTTAGAAGAATACTTACCAGGCATTGCGAATATCAAGGATCCTTTGGGTGAAGCAGTTTGTACTACTGCAACTTGTACTAAGCCATGTAATTATGCTTTAGTTGATAATGCAAATTATGATTGGTCTATTATGTTTTATTTAGAAACAGGCGCTGGACAGTACGATGAAGCTGGTTGTTATCTTCAGACTGAAAAGGGTGTTTTTAAACAGTAATTATTAAAAAATATTATGCGAAAAAAAGCCAAGGGTTGCCACAAGGTTAAACCAAACGGGTTTACTTTGATTGAAGTTTTGCTTGTGCTAGTTATCATTGGGTTGATTTTATCAGTTTTAGTTTTAATTCTTAATAGCAAGCAAAAAGAACTTCGAGATTCAAAACGTATTTCAGATATGCAGGCTTTGCATAGTGCACTTCAGGTAGTGAAAAACGAAACCGGCAGTTTTACAGAATCTTATTGTCCTATTTCTTATGTCAGTTTATGTGCGCAAGCTCAAAATTCTTTTTTATTGAAAGTCTTGCCAACTTTGGGTAGCTTTAATGATCCTAAAAATACTGACACCAGTTGTTCAGACTTGACTGTTTGTGCCAAAAAAGAATGTAATTATTCAATTACCAAAATGGACACTAATGAGTATGAGATTTTATTCCATTTAGAAAAAGGAACAGGCTTGTATTCTCAAAAAGGATGTTATAAAGTAAATGCTGGTGGAATTAGTCTTAAGTAAAGAAGATTAAGGCCGTTGAAAATTTTAATTTCAAAACTTGTTCAGCCTTGTTCGGTCTTTGCCAAGCAAGGCTGGTTGTTTGATACTTATAAAATATGGATTTAAAACGTTGGATAGTTTTGCTATCAATTATAACTTTTTGTTTTTCAGCTTTCAAGGCAACAGATGCTCAGGTTTTAGAGTCATCTATTGTTGTCTTTGATCAATTAACATTACAAAAAGGTTATACTGTAAAAAGTGTTGACCAAAATCTTTGGTTACCAATATTTCCAAATCAATACAAAGAAAAGTTAACGGTTAAAATAACCGAAGAAGATAATTTTGATCAATTACCTGATGGTTACAAAGCCATTTCTGATTTTTATGTTTTTGATGTACGAACATCAGAGCCAGGTTTTTTAGCTGAACCAGTTACTGTGTCTATTGGTTACGATAGTAGTTCTATTTTGGAAAAAGCTATATATTTTTATGATAATTCTCAAGCGAAGTGGAGAATCCTACCTTCGAACTGTGAACATGCAGATAAACGGCTTAGAGCTCGTTCCATATTCCCATATCTAAAAGTTGTTGTTCTTGAAAAAGAACCAGGAGAATTAACTGCTCAATCAGCAATTGTTATTGATAAAGATTCGGGTAAAGTTGTTTTTGGCAAAAACGTTGATGAAGTTAGATCTATTGCTAGTTTAACAAAATTGACAACAGTTCTTGTTTTCTTGGACCATAATCCAGGTTGGGACAAGGACGTTACTATGAAAGAGTCTGATTTTGTCGGCGGGGTAACATTGTGGGTTAAGGCTGGTGATCAGATTACAGTTAAAGATTTATTTTATTCTGTTCTCGTTGGTTCAAAAAATAATGCAGTTGAAGCTCTTATTCGTTCAACTGGACTTAGCCGAGATGAATTTATTACAGGCATGAATTTAAAAGTTCAAGTTATGGGACTGAATAAAACTAAATTTTTTGATCCGACTGGTTTAGATGAACGTAATGTTTCTACAGCTTCTGAATTGGCTGTTATTGCTAAGTATGCTTTTAATAATCCAGAAGTTTTCAAAGCCACAACAATGACGTGGTATCAAGTCAAACCATTAAATAATGATTTAAGTTATTGGGTAAAAAATACTAGCGAGAAAGTCCTTTCTCGTGACTTGGAAATTACTGGCACAAAAACTGGTTGGACTGATGAAGCCGGATATTGTTTGGTTTCACAAGCTAAAAATTTAAATCATGAAATGTTAGCCTTGGTCATGGGTGCAAAAATAAGCCAAAATTATGAAGAGGTTTATCAACTACTAAAAAAATATTTGTAAAAAAAAATAGGGAAATGTCAGCCTGGGTTTACCGAAGGGGACATTTTTTGTTAATATTTATACACAATTGTTCACTTGGTAAATTTTTGTTATACTAGCTTTATTGTTTAATTTTTAACTTACCACTTGGTGGCAAAATTTAAAACTTATGTCTGACAATCTAAAACGTATTCAGGAAATGTATCAAGAAATTAAAGACGCACAACAAAAGAAAAAAGAATTAAGTGCTGTGATTAAAGAAGCTTACGAAAAAAATAAAGAGTATTCAGATATTTCGGAAGAAATGTCCAAATTTAGAGCTCGTAAAAAAGAAATTGAAATTGCTATTCGTCATGAATATGCATCAGAATTCAATGATCTTGATGATTTAAGAACAGATATAAAAGATACCAAGCAGGTTATGTCCGATATTATGTGGAATGAATTAATGAAAAATAATAAAGTTGAAATAGTTGATGATAAAGAAAATCGCTATGTGCCGTCAGTTTTAGTTACACTTAAAAAAGCAGGATAAACACATGCAATCATAAAATCTCCGACGTAAAGTCGGAGTCCGTATAGCCTATGGCTCATCGGACATTTAAACGCGAAAATATACAAAATAGAACTTGTTATATATAATAAGTCGATCAATACAAGAAAAAAGCCTCTTACTGTTATTCTTAATTTAGCTAGAAAGTAAGGGGTTTTTTGTTCCTCCTCGTCATTGTTCTACCTCGTCATTCTGAATTTATTTCAGAATCCGTAATATTGTTTCAGCTCGTCATCCTGAATTAACCTCAGAATTAGTGGGCATTAGAAAGCAAGAGGCACAGGCATTAATGAATTAGTTAGGAAATTTACA
>CAYSUN010000030.1:0-14739 GCA_964434235.1 uncultured Gammaproteobacteria bacterium
AATCCATCCAGTTCTACTAATATTTGATTTAATGTTTGTTCTCTTTCATCATGAGATCCACCAAGACCAGAGCCACGCTGTCGACCGACTGCATCTATTTCATCAACAAAAACTATACATGGTGAATTTTTCTTGGCTTTTTTAAATAAATCTCTAACTCGAGAAGCACCAACCCCAACAAACATTTCCACAAACTCAGAACCAGAAATTGAGAAAAATGGCACATCAGCTTCACCCGCTACCGCTTTGGCTAACAATGTTTTTCCAGTTCCAGGACTACCCATCAAAAGTATACCTTTTGGTATTTTTGCACCCAAAGCTGTAAACTTTTTAGGAAATTTCAAAAACTCAACAACCTCCAAAAGTTCTGTTTTTGCTTCTTTAACTCCTGCAACGTTTTTAAAAGTTATTTTATCTTTACCGTTTTGCTTAACTTCACGTGCTCTACTTTGCCCAAAGCTCATCGCTTTATTATTGGCGCCTTGCACTTGTCTCATCATGTACCAAATAAAAATAATAATAAATAAAAATGGGATTAAAAATGGTAACAACACACCCATCCAATAACTAAAACCACTTTCTTCTTTAACCTCTAAAGCAAACTTTTTTAACTTATCATTCTCAACCCCAAAGTTTGCCACAAGTTCAGAAAATGATTCACTATTTTCTTTTTTCAACTCTTGTTTTGTCCCGTCAAGTAAAGTTAAATTTAACATATCTCCAACAATTTCAACTTTTTGAACCTTTTCTTCATTAATTTCCTGAACCATTTTTTGAATATCTATCTTATCAACTTTATTTTCAGAAATGTTGTACAAACTAAATATACTTGTAATAAATAAAAATACAATTAAAAACAAAACTATATTTTTAAGAAGTCCGTATTTATTCATAGATATAAGAACTTTCTCATTAATAATTTAACTTACCACTTTTTATTCTTCAATTGCTTCAACTTCTTTTTCCTCTGGCTTTTCAGATTCTTCAGTAAAATTTTCATCATATTCACCTTTTTCATAATGATCAAAACCAGTTCCAGCTGGAATTAATCTTCCGATAATAACATTTTCTTTCAACCCTTCTAATCGATCTATTTTACCAGTTACAGCAGCGTTAATCAAAACCTTAGCTGTTTCTTGGAATGAAGCTGCCGATAAGAAGCTACTAGTTGTTAATGAAACCTTGGAAATTCCCAAGAATATTTCATCAGCAACGGCTGGTTTTTCACCTTTCTTAACAAGCTCATTAGCTCTTAAAAAGGCTGATTTTTCAACTATTTCACCTTCTAGTAAATCTGTATCGCCAGAATCTTGAACATAAACACGAGAGAACATTTGTCTAGCAATAAGTTCCACGTGTTTATCATTTAATCTTTGTCCTTGTGAAGAATAAATATATTGAATTTCCTTAAGAATATACATTTGAACAGCTTCTCTGCCACTAATCTTGTAAAGTTGTGATAATTCAATACTACCCTCAGAAAGCTGAGTTCCTTTTTCAACAACATCACCATCTTTTACCCACAAAGTAGTTCCTGGTGGAATAATATATTCTTTTATACTTCCAATCTCAGTAACAACTTTCAATTCAGTATCAGACAAAACAACTCGACCAAAACGCTTGGACTTAATTTTCTTCTTTTCTGCATCCAAATATAAAGTATCCTTTTCTCCAACCGTTTGACCATCCTTAACTTTGACCTTAAAATCATCTTTGATTTTGTAAGTATCTTCTTCTTTTTCATTATAGTGAACCTTCAAAATACGTTGTCCAAATGAAGTCTTAGCAATAATTTGACCTTTTGGTCCTTGAATTGTTCTAGCCTGTTCTTCAATTGTAATAGATCCACCAACCTCAGCAATTAAAGCTTTTTTCTTTGGTGGTCTAGCTTCAAAAATTTCTTCCACACGAGGTAAACCCTGAGTAATATCATCACCACCAGCCACACCTCCAGTATGGAAAGTTCTCATTGTTAACTGTGTTCCAGGTTCACCAATACTTTGAGCTGCAATAATTCCAACAGCTGTACCTCTTTCAACTGGTTGATTATATGCCAAATCATAACCATAACACTTAACACAAGCACCTTTAATCATTTTACAAGTAAGCATTGATCTAATTCTAGCTTCCTTGATATCCATTTTTTCCAATTTTCGAGAAATTGCTTGAGTAATAATTTCACCCGCTGGAACTATAACTTTACCAGTTTTTGGATCTTTAATTGGATCAATAACATAACGACCACTAATTCTTTCTATAAAATTCAAGCCCATGTTATCGCTTTCTTCTTTTGTTATTAATCTACCCTCAGTATCACCACAATCATCAGAGTGAATAACTACATCCTGAGCAACGTCAACTAAACGACGAGTTAAATAACCAGCATTAGCAGTTCGAAGAGCAGTATCAGACAAACCTTTACGAGTACCGTGAGTTGAAATATAGTATTCCAAAACAGAGAAACCTTCTTTGAAGTTTGCCTTTACTGGTAATTCCATAATTTGCCCAGCTGGGTTAGTTACCAAACCTTTCATACCAATCATCTGAGCTAATTGCCCCCAAGAACCACGAGCGCCAGAACTAATCATAGTGAAAACTGGACCAGCTTCTGGCAAAACATCTTGATTTAATTTAGTAACTTCATCTTTTGTTTTTGTCCAAACCTCAATAACTTTGCTGTATCTTTCATCATTAGTTAACAAACCTTCTTCGTATTGATTTTGAACTTCTTCAACATCAGCGGTTCCTTTTGCAATTAAAACATCCTTGCCAAGAACATCTGGTAAATCACACATACCCCAAGAATAACCAGATTTGGTTAATTGCTTAAATCCGAAATCCTTAATATTGTCCAAAACTTTAGCAGTTATATCAAAACCATAAAATTCTAAACACAACTGAACTATTGTAGCCATTTTCTTTTTATCAATAACCTCATTGTAAAATGGAATATTTTCAGGCAATAAATTATTAAATAAAATTCTGCCCAAACAAGTTTCAAAAATTACTTCCTTAATCTTTGGACCTAATTCCTGCTTGTTTACCAAAACCTTAATTGGTTGTTTCAGTGTAATCTTTCTTGTATCATAAGCAATCTTTGCTTCTTCAACAGAAGAGAATATTTTCAATGGCTCTTTTCGTTCAGTCATAGCTGTAACATAATAAGCACCCCAAACCATATCCATGGTCGGTGTAGTCATAGAATTACCCGTTGCTGGCTTAAGCAAATTTTTAGAAGCTAACATTCTTTCTCTAGCCTCTTTCTTAGCCTCTTCAGTTAATGGTACGTGCACAGCCATTTGATCTCCGTCAAAGTCAGCGTTAAAAGCTGAACAAACAAGTGGATGAAGTTGAATAGCTCTACCTTCAATCAAAACAGGCTGAAAAGCTTGAATACCCAATCTGTGCAAAGTTGGAGCACGATTTAACATGACAAGAGCATTCTTAATAATGTTTTCTAAAATATCCCAAACTTCTGGTCTATCAGCTTCAATAAATCTATTTGCGCTTCTAATATTATGTACGTATTCACGTTTTATAAGTTCGCTAATTACAAATGGTTTAAATAATTCTAAAGCCATTTTCTTTGGCAAACCACATTGATGTAATTGCAACTCTGGACCAACAACGATTACACTTCGACCAGAATAATCAATACGTTTACCAAGCAAATTTTGACGGAAACGGCCTCTTTTACCTTTTAGATAATCAGCAATTGATTTTAATTTTCTCTTTTGTCCAGTTGAGGCAGTAGTAGTTTTACTAGAACGAGCAGAATTATCAATCAAAGCATCAACTGCTTCTTGCAACATTCTTTTTTCATTTCGAATAATAACTTCCGGTGCATTTAATTCTTTCAATCTCTTTAAACGATTATTTCTAGAAATAACTCTACGATATAAATCATTTAAATCAGAAGTAGCATAACGACCACCATCAAGTGGAACCATTGGTCGAAGATCTGGGGGAATAACTGGCACAACGGTCATAACCATGTGCTCAGGTTTAATATTATTTCGAAGTAAACTCTTTAATAACTTTACTCTATTAATTAATTTCTTTCTTCCAGCACCTTTGTCTACTTCAAGCTCAGCTTCCAACTCTTTAACCATTTTCTTTAGGTCAACTCTTTCTAAAAGCTTACGAACAGCTTCTGCTCCAATACCAGCATCAAAAATATGACCATATTTAAGAGAAAAATCATGATACTCAACTTCTGTAATAATTTGCAAAGGTTTCAAATCCTTTAATTCTTTTTCAGCTTCATTAAAATCTTGCTCTAATTCTGTAAGTAATTTTTCATTATCTTCAGTTGCTTCTTTAATTGCTGATTTACAATCTGCAGCTGACATTTCTTTATTACCTTCGATTAAATCAACTTTTTGTTTCAATTGAGCAGCATAAGATTTTTGCTTTGATTTAAATTCTTTTTTTAGATTTTCAACTTCTTCTTTTTTCAATTCTTCATTTACATCAGTCACGATGAAATTAGCAAAATAAATTACCTTTTCTAATCTTTGAATTGATAAATTCAAAATCAAACCTATCTTTGAAGGAATACCTCGCAAAAACCAAATATGTGAAACTGGCACAGCAAGATCGATATGACCCATTCTCTGTCTTCGAACTGCTGCTCTAGTAACTTCTACTCCACACTTATCACAAACAATTCCTTTATAACGAATTTTCTTATACTTCCCACAATAACATTCCCAGTCTTTACTAGGACCAAAAATTTTCTCACAAAAGAGTCCGTCTTTCTCTGGTTTCTGAGTTCTATAATTAATTGTTTCAGGTCGAGTTACCTCACCTGTTGACCAACCTCTGATATCGCTTGGCGATGCTAGCTTCAAACGAATTGAGTCAAAGTCATTTATTCTCAAGCTTTCTAAACTCATATTGTTATATAGTAACTATTAATTATTTTCTAATTTTTTTATCATCAACATCTTCTAAACTAGCTTCAATCTTTTTTCCTTTTTTAAGCAGTTCAACTTCCAAACCTAAACCTTTCAATTCTCGAATAAGTACGTTAAAGGATTCTGGTACATTTAACCTTCTGATCGGTTCACCTTTAATGATAGACTCATAAGCTTTGGCACGTCCCAAAACATCATCTGATTTAATAGTCAAAATTTCTTGCAAAGTATGAGCACAACCATAACCTTGTAAAGCCCAAACTTCCATTTCTCCGAAACGTTGCCCACCAAACTGAGCCTTACCACCCAATGGCTGTTGAGTAATTAAAGAGTATGGACCAATTGATCGTTGGTGAATTTTATCTTCCACCATATGATTTAGTTTCAAAATGTAGTTATAACCAACGGTTATTCTATTTTCAAAAGCTTCACCGGTCTTTCCATTATATAAAGTTAATTGTCCATGTTCTGGATAACCAGCCTTGACCAACTCTTCACGAATTCTAACTTCAGTAATACCATTCAAAACTGGAGTTGCAACTTTGTAACCAAGTTTATTCGCAGCCAATCCTAAATGAGTTTCCAAAATCTGCCCCAAGTTCATACGAGATGCAATACCCAAAGGAGTTAAAATAATATCCATTGGAGTTCCGTCTTCCATAAAAGGCATATCTTCAAGTGGAACAATTTTCGAAATAACACCTTTGTTTCCGTGACGTCCAGCTAATTTATCACCTACTTGAATTTTTCTTAGATTAGCAATAGTAATTTGAATTGACTTAATAACACCTGGAGAAAGTTTGTCACCATTTTCTTGCGAGAAAATTTTAATATCAACAACTTTTCCATGTTCACCATGCTCAAGTCGGAGTGAAGTATCACGCACATCACGAGCTTTTTCACCAAAGATGGCTTTTAATAATTTTTCTTCAGCTGATAATTCTGTTTCGCCTTTTGGTGTAATTTTTCCGACTAAAATATCACCCGACTTCACAGTCGCACCAATACGAACAATTCCTTCAGCATCTAAATTTTTAAGTTTTTCTTCACTAATATTTGGGATATCAGCCGTAACCATTTCTGAACCTAATTTTGTATCACGAACATCAATAGAATAATTTTCAATATGAACTGAAGAAAAACGATCATTTCTTACCATGTTTTCTGAGACGATAATCGCATCTTCATAGTTGTAGCCTTGCCAAATCATATAGGCAACAAGAACATTTTGGCCAAGAGCTAGCTCACCATTATCAATTGAAGGTCCATCAGCCAAAACCTCACCTTTTTTAACTTTTTGGCCAACATCAACAATTGGTCTTTGGTTAATACTGGTCGAAGCATTAGAACAAACAAACTTATTCAATTTATAAACAAAGACTTCTCCTTTTTTAGAAAGAAGTTCAATCTTATCACCCTGAACAGCAGAAATTTGTCCTTCAGCATCAGCCAAAACAACGTGGCCTGAATCTCGAGCAGCTACTCTTTCCATTCCAGTTCCAACAATTGGAGACTGTGGTTTAACACAAGGAACTGCCTGACGTTGCATGTTTGTTCCCATAAGAGCACGTACAGCATCATCATGTTCTAAAAATGGAATTAATGAAGTAGCAACACTAATAATTTGATTTGATGATACATCCAAATAATCAACTTTATAAATAAAATCTATAGTTGGTTTACCAAAATGTCGAACATCAACTTTCTCTTCAAGAAAATGTCCTTTTTCATCAACTTTTTGGGTAAACGAGGCAGTAATAACTTTTTCTTCTTTCAAAGCATTCAAATATTCAACTTCATCCAAAATTACTGTTTCAACATTATCTTTAATTTCATTGGCTGGAATAACGCTTTTTTCAAATTCAATTCCTCGAACAACTTGTCCTTTTTTGAATAAGACCTGACCAGTATTTGGATCTTTCAAATCATTAAGAATTGTATGTTTAACTTTAAAATATGGAGTTTCAATAAAACCATAATTATTTACTCTAGCATAAGAAGCTAAGTGACCGACCAACCCAATATTTGGTCCTTCCGGAGTAGCAATCGGGCAAATTCTACCATAGTGAGTAGTGTGCACATCTCGAACTTCAAATCCAGCTCTTTCACGAGAAAGACCACCAGGTCCCATAGCTGAGATTCTTCGTTTGTGTTCTAATTCAGAAAGAGGATTTGTTTGATCCATGAACTGAGAAAGTTGTGAAGACATGAAAAACTCACGTACAACACCGATCACCGGTCGAGCATTAATAAGCTTAGAAGGGGAAAGTGTAGTTGGATCCATTGTACTCATTCTGTCCTTTACAATTCTCTCCATTCGAGCCAAACCAACTCTAAATTTATTTTGAATAAGTTCACCAATTGCTCGAATTCTTCTGTTACCCAAATGATCAATATCATCAGCTGGTTCTTGCGTATTATTTAATCGAATAATTTCTTTTAAAACATTAACAACGTCTTCAACTTTTAAAAATCTATTTTCTTCATCAAGCGGATATTCAGTTCCAAATCGTTGATTCATTTTATAACGACCAACATTGGCAAAATCATATCGGTCAAAATTGAAAAACATAGCAAAAATTAATGACTTTGCATTATCAGCAGTTGCCATATCCCCTGGACGAATTCTTTTATAAACTTCAATTAAACCTTCATCTTGTGATTTAGCTGCATCTTTATTAATAGTTGATTCAATATATTTAATATCTGGATTGTTATCAACGTCTTTAAACAGTTTCATAATCTCTTCATCATTTTCAACGCCAAAAGCTCGAAGTAATGAAGTGGCTGCAACTTTTCTTTTTCTATCAATTTTTACCCAAATAACATTATTTGCATCTGATTCAAATTCCAACCAAGCACCTCTATTTGGAATAATTTTTGCACCATAAAAGACTCTGTTCTTTTCACGAACAAAGTTAGAAGTAAAAAACACACCCGCTGAACGAATAATCTGAGAAACAATAACTCTTTCAATTCCATTAATAATAAACGTTCCTCTTTCTGTCATCAAAGGAAAATCACCAAGAAATATTTCTTGAGTTTGTTTCTTTTTTGTTTTTGTATTGTTCAAGGTTACTTTAACACGAAGCGGTGCTTCAAAAGTAACATTTTTTTCCTTGCAAACAACCTCATCAAATTTCGGTTCATCTAAATAATAATCTTCGAATGAAAGTTCTAACCCTTTATCAGAAATATCAATAATAGGAGTAAGCTCATGCATTAATTCGCGAAGTCCTTCTTTCAAAAACCAATCGTATGAATTTTTTTGAATCTGTATTAGGTCTGGCAACTCTAATTTATATGACTCAGTAAAAAACTGGCGTTGTTTATTTGACATAATAAAAGATGCCCCCTCCCATACGGGAAGTGGGGCTATATATTTATTTATTTAAATTTTGGAAATTCAAGCCCTCTAACATTGTAATTTTTCTAGAAACCGAATCCCTCGACTCTGTAATCGTAGGGTTAAGTTTCCCTGAGGGTTTAGAAGATTAAACAATAATAGACTATCAAATAATAGCACACCTGTCAATAAATGCAAGTGTGGACAAAGAGATTTGCTTATTTTAGCAAAAAAATTAACCA
Organism: uncultured Gammaproteobacteria bacterium; assembly: GCA_964434235.1. Classification (GTDB taxonomy): domain Bacteria; phylum Patescibacteriota; class Patescibacteriia; order UBA11705; family JABHMO01; genus JABMRF01. The sequence continues at coordinate 8,508 of CAYSUN010000030.1, forward strand.
AGGGCAAATTAAACCAAATAAAGCAAAACATTTTTTATGTAAATTTTGTTATTTTTCACAAATCAACGCAAATCTTTTTTTCCTTTCTCTTTTTTTTATTCTTTACTCAAAAACACACTAAAAACAAAAAAACTCCCACTATGCGATAGTGAGAGTCATGTTCATTGTATAAAACTAAGATTCTTTGGAATCTTCAACAAAAGATGCTTCTGGATTGAAAAACTTCTCCGTTTCATCACTCAAATACTTAATAAACCCCGACGGCAGAATCAATCTATTCTTACCACTAAACCCCAAACTAGAAGCCAAAATTACGCCTGGTTGTAATTCAACACCCTTGACCGTAACAGCCAAACGCTCATCAAAAGGTTTTTGCATTGCCCATTCTAATTCATCTGTCGCCTGTGTATTACCCAAACACTTAACCAAACTTGGATTGTTGAACCCATCAATAATGTCAAAAGCGTTATAGCAATGAGTTCCTTCCTGAAACCGACCTTTGCGAGTGAGAAAAATTCCCATGATCAAATCCCGAACAGATTGCACACTTTGCAAAATTATTCGCTGAGTATCCTCACCTTTGGCCAAAACAATAACCGAGCTACTGTCGAATAAACTATAAGGGAGAGTTCCTCTAATTGACAAGGTTGTTGCAAAACGGACAAGGCAACTAGAAATATCAAAGCTTCCTTTTTGGTCAGAATATCGAGAAAGTGTAAACGGACGCCAACCAATATTCTCAACTAACTCCTTTTCCAAAAGTGGAAATTCCTTGATTTCAACTTCTAACATTTTGTTCAAAAAATCTTTAATTTTTTGTGCCAATTCAAAATCAGCTAAATTATCAGCATAAATCTTTTTCTTTCTATCTATGTATTCTGGGTAAAGAAATTTGAAAAAAAAGGAAGTATACATCATAATCCAAAAAACAGGAAATGCAACAACTGGAAACCAGACAAATGAAGTTTTACTGATTGAAGCTGCAAAAATCAAACCAACAAAAAAAGCTACAACACTACCCATACTGATAGGAAAAAACATAGAAGGTTCACCAAGCAGATCTAATCGATATCTTGCGCGACTAGATAACTCACAAGCACTACCAACAAAAACTTCTTTCTTTTGTTTTTTACTCATCACCACTCCTTGAAGTAAAATTATTAGACTCGAACAAAATCAACCAATACCTCCAAAATTGTAACGAACAATTAAATAAAATTATCACTAATAATAAAACATGTCAACGTTAAAATAAAAAAAGTGAGCGCACGGTGTACACTCACAATATTTATTTAGATTGCAATATTTCTCGTATAACTAACCGATCATCCCAATCTATATATTTACCATTAGCCACGGCCATTTTTTGTTCTGAGCCCTTGCCAGTTACCAAGACCAAGTCACCCTCACTGGCTAAACTTAACGCTTTGGCAATCGCTTCTTTGCGATCAAGTATCTTGAATAAATTTTTATTAATTTCTTTTCCTGCTTCAATTGCTCCATTCGCAACATCATCAATAATTTTCATTGGATCATCATCATAAGGATCTTCATTTGTCACAATAACAATTTCAGCATTAGTACCAGCCATTTTACCAAGAATTGGTCTACGCGCTTTATCCCGACCACCTCCGCAAGATCCAAGCACATGAATAATTTTTTGTATTTTTATGATTTCTTGATTTCTTGATTTCTTGATTTCTTGAACGGTCTCATATAATTTAGTCATCGAAGCAACTTCGGGCGCGTAATCAACTATTACTGAAAAATTTTGTCCTTCATCAATTATTTCCATACGACCCTGAACAAGCTTCACGCTTTCCAAACCTTTTTTAATTGTGGCTAAATCAAAACCTTCTTCCAGCCCAATCGCAATTGCTGGCAAGGAATTCTCTACATTAAATTCTCCAATTAATTTTAAATTTATTTGTGTATCCCTAACTTTGAATGAAGTTCCCTTGGCTGAAACTTGGACATCTGAAGCAACTAAGTTTGCTTCAGAATTTTTTATTCCAAAACTAACTTTTTTATCAGCACCAAACCCAAGAAAAAATTCTGCATGTTCATCATCTGCATTTACTATAATTGTTTTTGCTACTTCCCTAATTCCATTCTGGGTTTGACCTGAAATCTCAAGTCTTTTTATTTTTTTCGCAGTCAAATGTCTAAACAATTCCCCCTTCGCTTTTTTATAATTTTCAAAACCTCCATGTGATTCCAAATGTTCAGGAGTTAAATTAGTAAAAACAACATAATCAAAATTTATACCTAAATGTCGAGATTGTTTGATACCTTCTGAAGAAACTTCCACGACCGCATACTGACATCCAGCTTTCACCATTTTCCGCAAAATGCTTTGCAATTGAAATCGACCAAGCATAGTCATTTTTTTATCATTCAACCATTCTTGATTATTAATTTTAAAACTAACTGTTGAAGTTGAACCAACCTTAAATCCTGCTGTTTCTAAAACTTGAGCAATCAAAGCAACAGTAGTTGATTTTCCATTGGTACCAGTCACGCCAATTACAATCATTTTATTGCTAGGATAAAAATAAATTAAAGCTGAAAACAGGGCTAGACTTTTATGGTACCAGCTTAAAATTGATCTTGGTAATAATTTTTTAATTAATTTTTTCATACAATAAATATAGCACAGTGCAACAAAAAATCAATAAAAAAACTCCCACTGCTTTTGAAACAGTGGGAGCACATATTGGGTTAAATCAAATTACTCACTCTTGATCTGTACTTTCTCGTACAAATCATCAAACTTTGACCAACCAGGAACCACAAATCCAGTCCAACCATCACCTGATTTACGAAAGTTATGCTGATAATAAAGTTCAGGAAAACACTGCCTCAATTTTTCTTTGATATCAGTGTTTTCCGTCCTAAAATACAACACCCAAGGTCCAGATTCTTTCTGACCCTTAACATTAGAACTGAAAATAACTGAAAATTCTCCAGCCTCAAGCAAACTGGTTACTTGAGCATCAGAGAAAGCTCTGTGCATTGAAAATCCGCCAAGAACCTGATAATCAGTAACCTCAATCAATCGGCAAAACTTATGGTACAAATCACGAAAAATACTACCTGTATTTTTGCATGATTTATCCAGCCATTCAAACTTATTTCGATATTTTACAAAAACAGGCAGAAAAACACCTACCAGACCATACCCAACCATTGCCAAAAGTCCCCAAGACGTCAATACACTAATAGTCCAAACAACTGGATAATACCACCAACCAAGGTAGTTAGGGACATTAAAATACAAAAAAAGATTACCAACTACCAAAGCCAACAAACCTGTATGCGTGAGAAAATTTTCAAGTCGAGTGTCCCAAAAATTCTCAAGCATTTCACTCCTCTTTTCCCCTTCAGCTTGCTTGACCATTTTCTTGGCACGATAGATTTCTGACTTCTCTGTCGTCATCTTGCTGATTCGTGCTTTTTGAACCTTGTCTTCAACTTTGTCTAGCCAAAGACCTACAACTTCACCAATCTTATTAAGAATAAGAAGAATATACTTTGCAAGCAACTGAATCGGCTTCCAAATTACATAAAAACCATAGTAGAAAAATCCTTTTACATACTTTTGCCTGAAAACCCTAACCATGATTGAACGAACAGGTTTGTTGAGCATACTCACAAGCACACCAAGACCAAACAACACAGCGATAAAACCAATAATCGCCAGAGTAGTAACCCAATCCTTGTAAAAAGCATACCCAATTCCACCAAGTAGACCGAGCAGGAAAAGAGTTACCAAGGCCACAACAAGATAAATCGCCTTGGCATTGCAAGTTGTAAAACCCTCATACTTTGCCCAGAACGAATTCTTAGAAACCTGTAATTTCATAACGCTCTCCTATAGTGATTAACTAGACTAGATGAAATGAACAACTAACAACAAAAAACTATATCATATCTAAAACAATCTGTCAATCATTGTCTAAGATTACACAAATTATAAACTTCTTGGGACAAAAAAAACTCCCACTACTTTTGAAGCAGTGGGAGCCTGTAAACGATTACTAATCAGCTACTGGTACATTTTGCACCTTTCTACGAAGCTGCTCAAAGGAAAATTCTCGCCACAAAGAAATACAAAACAGATTTCTTTCTGGCTCAGGAAACAATTGTTTCCGGCCTTCCGACTCAAACATTTCCTTCAAAATTTGCTGAGTTTTAAGATCATCATTTTTGCAAAAAACAAACCAGTTACTCGCAGACTCATTATTCTTCATCACGTTTGACGAAAGAACCAGACGAGCTTCGCCATCTTGCAATAGCCTGATAGCTTCAACATTAGAGTAAGCCCTTCTCATTGGAATATCACCGAACACCTTGTACTCTACCACTAAACGCCTACACATAAAGTGATAAGCATCATGGCAAACTTTGTACAAAGTATTCTGTTCCAACTTACTGGACAGTCGAGTCATCGCAGGCAAGCTAAAATTAATCAGCAAATACATCACGACAACCACAAGAACCCACGCGATAACCAAGGTTACCACTAGAGAAACCCCGAACCACCAAATATTACGTGGTCCTGGCGCCGCCAAGTTGAAATACAAACCACCAAGAATCAAACCAATCAAGGTGCAGTGCGTCAGAAAACCTCTGGTGTGGTGATCCCAAAAGTTATCTCTCGCTCTGCCATTTTCTCTCTTCCTTTCCTTTCGAGCCAACTGCTTAACTCTTGGCTCAACTGATGGCGATGAGTCGTCCCAAATCCTTCTGGCTTTTTCTTTTTCTTTAGACTTGGTCGCCATCTGCATTAACGAAGAATCAATTTTGAGAAACAGAATTTGCGCCGGCTTCCAAAGCAAATAAAAACCATAATAGAAAAATGCTTTGACCGATTTTCTCGTAAAGATGAAAACCAACGCACTTCCTACAAGGTCAATTGCTTGCTCAGCAAAATAACCCCACAGAAGAACAACTCCCAATCCCAACATTCCACCTGCAAAACATGCAAGAAACGTCCAGAAGCTGGTTACCATAAAGTAACCAAGTCCAACCAAAACGCTAAGTACAAACAGTCCAATAACTACCTTAACAAGGTAGCTACTGTTGACATCACATGTTGTTCTTCCTTCATAACGAGCCCAGAACGAATTCTGCTTCACTTTCAATTCCATGATAATCTCCTTCCTTATGATCGAATGCGTTTATCTTCTGGAAATAAATCAAAGAACTTCATAGAAAATCTCAACATCTTGGCATAAACCTTCTGGAAATTATTGAGCTGACCCAAGTAAAAACTACTCTTGCCAACTACCAATCCAAGGCCAGCGCCAATCAAGATTGCCCACAATGAATCAAATCCTCCAATCCACACTCCGCCAATCACCCCTGAAACAATCCCCACGGTAACTGCTCTTGATTCTTTTTCTGATGCTAGTAGCACCAGCTGAAAAACCAAGAGAATCGCACCGTACGCCAAGGCAAAGACAATAGCGAGAACAAAAAGATAAAACAATACTCCACCCAAAAACACCAACCCTACCTGAATTGCAGTGGTCAGCAAAAAATGAATCAAGTTCTCTAGATCAAAACTGATTGCACTATGTTCGTTCTTATCGCCCTCAGTAAGAGGCTCAAGAAACATAGCAAAAATCATCACGATAATCATAACTACTGAAACAACTATTGAAACAGAAGCATGCTTTATCAAAATTGGATTTTCAGAAAAGGCCAACTCAATGTACTTGTGAAAATAAATCGTGTAAGAAATAGTTAACCAAGTAACTCCACCATATGCTCCCGCAAAAACAAAAAACTCAAACAGCTTCTTTATTACTTTCTTTGACACAGGAATGAATCCGATTTTTACATCTTTCAACAACCGTACTATTTTCGTTGTTACCATTTTGTGAATCTGAACCATAGCTTGAGTTCTGGCTGTCCAGAATCCAGTGTACAGCCCAAAAACAACGCCCCAGAACAGACTGAAAATTGTTAGAAAATCAAAACTGTTCAGTAGAATGGCCAAAGCCACTCCAAAAACTACCCCAACAACAATTGCTACTTGGTCGCGACGAGTCATTCTGTCTTTGTTCATGGCCTGTCTTCTCCTTGAAGGTTGAATAAAAAAACACCTAACAAATTGTTAAAAAACAACCCTGGATTATATCACATTACAAATGATTTGTCAATAGTTTAGGGTAATGTGCACACACATATTGCACTTTTCTGCTAAGCTTGGGGCATATGACAA
>CAYSUN010000031.1:0-14220 GCA_964434235.1 uncultured Gammaproteobacteria bacterium
TGTAAATTTCCTAACTAATTCATTAATGCCTGTGCCTCTTGCTTTCTAATGCCCAGATTCATTTAAGTTAACCCACTAAATAATAGAAAGTAATTTTATTCAATAAATTTAGATTAAAGTATGTTTAGCCAGATTACAAACTTTCAAATTTTCAGCTTACCACTCGTTGCGTGGTTCGGAGCTTTGTGTTTAATTTGCATTTTATTTACAGCTTACATTTCAGTCATGAACAAAAAAGGCAAAACCAAAATTCCATTTAAATGGCACCCAATCATGGCCAAAATTTCCATTACCTTAATACTTATTCACGCTGGTTTATCTTTGGTAAAATATTTCTAAATAAACTCTCATGCAACATTCAAACTGGAATCAGAAAAAAAATAAAATTTATATTGTTTATAATGCTGATCAAAGTCTTAGTGGTTTTTTGTTAAATTGGTTAAACAGAATAATTTTCCCGAATACTTACAATTGCAATCTAACTAAACTCACACACGACAAATTTGGTCTAAAAAAAGAATGGCAAGATTTTATCAGATCATTAAATCACGAAACTGAAATTTTGTATCGAAATGATTTTTTGCGTCAATTCCCTTTACCTGATCCTGAATTCCCAACTATTTTCACTTACAATAATTCTCTTAAAATCCTTGTTGATCATAATCAAATAAACGCACTAAACTCATTGCCAGAATTAATTAAAATAATCAAAGAAAAATTAAACTTACTTTAACTGTATGTTAAAACTTATTGCTTCAATTTTAATTTGCCAAGGCGCTGGTTTGCTTGGCTCAATTTTCACAACACCAAACATTAAAACTTGGTACGCTAGTTTGATTAGACCAGACATTGCTCCACCGAACTGGGTTTTTGGACCAGTTTGGACACTAATATTCACATTAATGGGAATTTCACTTTATCTGCTTTGGCGAAATGATTTCAAGGGCGCAAAATTAGCTTTGTTGTTTTTTGTCATTCAAATTGTTCTAAACATTTTTTGGTCAGTTTTATTTTTTGGATTACACAATCCTTTTTGGTCATTTATAGAAATTATTGTTTTATTAATCTTTATAATTTTAACTGCAATTTATTTTTGGAAAGCACACACTTGGGCTGGAGCACTTTTCATTCCTTATGTACTTTGGGTTAGTTTTGCTTCAATTCTAAATTTTGAATTTTGGCGGTTAAATTCATAGAACATTTAAACAATTAAACACTTAATCATTTAAACACTTAATCATAGGACATAGAACATGGAACATAAATCATAAAATCATTTAAACACTTAATCACTAAAACAAGAAATCAATAAAACATAAAAACAAGAAAACAATGAACACAGAACACGGAACACGGAACAAATACTTAAGCTGGTTTATTGCTTATTGTTTAACGTTTAATATTTAACATTTACTGTTTGTTTACTTAACACTTACTTTTACCCCGAACTATAACGCTATAAGACGTTAAGTTCAGGGCAAGCCTTTTAACTTATTTTATTTACTGTTTATCATTTACCCACTATTATGAAAAATGCAATTAAAAAAGGCTTTAGTTTTGGTCTAACTTCTGGAATAATAACAACTCTTGGTTTAATTATTGGCTTGACTTTTAGTACTGAAAATAAAACTGTTGTAATAGCAGGAATTTTAACTATTGCGATAGCTGATAGTTTATCTGACGCCCTTGGCATTCACATTTCAGAAGAAGCAGAAAACAAAAGATCACATAAACAAGTTTGGCAAGCGACCTTCGCAACCTTGGCCACTAAGTTTGTTTTTGCTTTAACTTTTGCTGTTCCAATTATTTTTGTCAGCTTAAAAACTGCTTTAATTATAAATATTTTTTGGGGATTAGCATGGTTGTGGTTATTCAGTTTTTATATGGCTAAAAAAAATAAAAAAAGTCCAACTGCAGTCGTAGCTGAGCATTTGTTAATTGCTGTGTTCGTTATTGTGGTAACCTACTTTGTGGGAATATTTTTAAAAGTGTAATTAAGGGTAAATAAAAGTATTAAGTGTTAAGCCTGCCTGCCGGCAGGCAGGTGTTAAGTAAAAAGGGGAAAGTTAAAAATTAAAAGTTAAAAATAAATACAGGAACATTAAACATTAAAAAAATAAAAATATAAACAAACAAAAAAACAGACTTTTTAACGAGTGCTGTTTTTATTTAACTAAGTGTAAATTATGTAAGGTGTATTTTTCTAGGTTCTTAACTTGTTCTTTTGTTAATTTATCACAAACCCAACCCCAATGAATAGAAACCCAATCTCCGATTTGAGGATTTTCGATAAATGATTCGCCGAGCATTTTATATTGGACCTTTATCACCTGCGGTGGAGAAAAAATCAATCTTGAATCTTGGACAGAATAAAATTCCGTCCCTGAGTTTACGTCGGCCATACTTAAACGTGGTGATTCAACTTCTAACTCTAAATCGCCGACGCGAATGATTTTTCCCCAAGAAATTCGACATTGATCCATTGTATCGAGAATATTGGGCAAGATCGTTAAACCTGAGCGAAGCCAAACATTAAAAACATGAAAACTGTGATGAGGCAAAGCTTGGCCTGGAATTTCTCCCATCATTAATTCAAATTGTTTATTCGTCATTTTCTTTTTTAAATGCAACCCATCAACAAAATGATTATACAAACCTCTAATTTTCACATTTTCTAATAAATTATTACCAATCCAATACGCTTCCACAACTCGATAATCAAAAGGATCACGAATATTGTTTTCTTTGGCAATCAATTTTAAATATGGATAAAGAGTTTCAAACTCGCCAAGAACATTATTCAGATAAGCATTAGCATCATTAGTAGCTGTTAATTCAAAAAGAGTCGCATTTTGGTCACCACCACAATACTGTAATTTATTGGGCATAAACGCATAACGCGAGCATAAAAGTAGTCCAGATTGAAAATTATTATTGACCATTAATTTATTTAAAAATAAAAGACTAAATTATAATCTTAACTTTGCGCACTTAACAATATTATTAAACTTAGAAATATAGTTAAAAAATGGAGCCGAAACCGGGAGTCAGACCCGGGACCTCTGCTTTACGAAAGCATTGCTCTACCAACTGAGCTATTCCGGCAAATTATAATAAATCAAAAGGACTTAATAAATTCTGAATCGCCTTGTTCGTGACTTGAGTGTAAATTTGCGTTGTTTCTAATTTTTTATGACCCAACAATTTTTGTATATAACGAATATCTGTACCATTTTCAAGCAAATGAGTAGCAAAAGAATGACGTAAACTGTGACAAGTTGCTGGTTTTTTTATTTTAGCTTGTTTTAACGCTTTAGCAAATACTTTTTGCAAAGAACGCACAGTCAAATGATGATCTTTCCGACCAGTAATAACATAATCATTAGTTAATTTATTATTAACAAAAGTTTTTAATTCATCAGCCAACTTCGTGGGCAAAATTGTTATCCTGTCCTTATTACCTTTGCCTAACTTAACGTGAATTACCTTTCTTTCAAAGTCTAAATCACCCACTTTTAGATTAGCGATTTCCGCCACTCTAAGTCCACTTCCATACATTATACTTAAAGCTAAACGATGCTTTTGATTCTCAATACAATTTAATAGCTGAGAAATTTCTTTCAAGTTTAGCACAACGGGCAAGGTTTGAGATTTTTTTGGATGTTGTATATCAACGAAAAATTTTCTTTTCAAGATCTTCTGATAATAAAATTTCAAAGCATTCAAAATAACGCTAATAGTCGATGCGCTAGCACCAGAATGGCGACGATTTTCCAAATACCTTTTTATATCATTATTGTTAATATCACGTGGTGACTTTTTCGTCCATTCCAGAAAATTCAGGTTAATATTAATGTATGATTGGCACGTTTTAGGTGAATAATTACGTAACTTTAGTTGATTCTTTAAGTTGATAAGTGAATCTAAATGTTTTGATTTTAAATTTTGATCTGCTATAATCATAATATGTTTATGAATAACCTAAAAAATTATTCTTAACTCCTTTTATGCTCTAATTATACCACAGCCTTAATGTCGACTTCAACAAAGTCGCATAAAAGGAGTTATCTGTAATTCCCAAAGCACGCTTAAAATAGTAAAGTATTTAAAATTTAGAAATCATCACAAAAATATGGCAGAATTTAGTGGCGTTAGAGCCAATTTATACAAAGAATGTTTAAGAGAATTTCCTCACGCTAGAGACGAAGATATTGAGGTCATGAAAAAATATCTTGCACCAAAAGAAAATGAAGTTGTTTTAGAGGTTGGAGCTGGAAGCGGTTTTTTTTCTGGAATATTATCTGATATGGTAAACCAACTTATTGTATCAGACCCTTCAAATGAACAATTAGAGGAAGTAAAAAGTTTAAAGAAAAAGAATATAAAATTAATCGAAGAGGGTGCTGATACTCTTACATTAGAAAAAGAAATCGTTGATGCTATTTGGTCTTTTGGTGCGATACATCATTGCTTTAATAAAACAAAGTCTTTTCAAAATTTTGCAAGAATACTAAAAAAGAATGGAAGAATAATTATTGCCGATGTTTGGCATGGCTCAAAATTAGCCAAACACTTTGATGACAAAGTTGCAAAATTTTGTGTAACAGGACATGAAGTTGCTTTTTGGACAGATGAATTCGCCGAAAGCCTTTGTTTTCTATCTGGTTTAGAGAAACCAAAAATATATGACCTCAATATAAAGTGGAAATTTAAAACTAAAGAAGAGATTGGAACATTCTTGTATAAAATTCATGCAATGACTAAAACAACTCCTCAAGAATGTTTAAAAGGTGCTGAGGAAATTCTCGGAATTGAAAAAAAGAATGGAATGTATTGTCTAAATTGGCCGATGAAAGTGATGATTTCTAAAAAGAAGTAAGCATCTAAGACGCGTGCTTTGGGAACTTGCTCCGCTTCGCTACGCACCCCGCTGCGCTCTCCTCGTTTCACTCGTCGGGACAGATAACAAGGGATAAAAGGAAAATTGCTGGGCTCGCAATTTTCCCAAATTTTCTCCGCTACGCTACGAAAACTTCTTTTATCCCCGATGTTATATGAAATAATTATCGGCGGCCTTTAATCCAAAACTTTATATTTTATCAAATTTTTAAATACATTATGAGCTTACTAAATAATGCTATCCACTTTAAATTTTTCAAGAACAAAGAGATGAATCATTTTTATTGGTCAGTTTTTATTATGACTTTTGGAGAATCATTGATAAGTATTTTTGTTCCAATTTATCTTTATAATATAGGTTTTAAAATTCCTAAAATATTATTCTTCTATTTTTTAGTCTCATTATATTTTGTAGTTTGCTCATATATTGGTGCAAAAATCACCGCAAAAATCGGAGAAAAACATTCTATATTAATATCAATTCCTTTCCTAATTCTATATTACATAGGATTAATATTCATTTCCCATTATAATTTTCTATTATTCTTTTTGCCCTTGTTATTAGCATCAAGAATGATTTTGTTTAACTATGGATATCATTTAAACTTTATCAACCACTCAGAGAAAACAAAAAGAGGACAAGAATTAGCACTTTTTGGAATTATTATATTATTAGCTACAATATCATCTCCTTATATTGGAAGCATTATTGCAACCATAAATTTTCCTTTTTTATTTATAATAAGTTCCCTGTTTATTTTATTCGGAACAATACCTCTATTTTTTTCAAAAGATAAGTATGAGAAAATAGATTTTTCAAGGTATTCATTATTTCAAAAGATTAAATCAAAAGAAAACAGAGGGAATTTTATTAGTTTCTCTGGTTATGCAACTGAATCAATAATAGGAAGAACTATTTGGCCAATTTTTTTAATAATAATTATTGGAACAATTAACAAAACGGGTTTAATTATTTCTATTTCAATGCTTGTATCTTTACTCGCATTTCATTTTGTAGGAAAACTAACTGATAAAATTGACAAAATTAGATTATTAAAAATTGGAACAATACTTTATTTTTTTGCATGGATAGGACGTATTTTTGCAAATACTGGATACAAGGTACTGTTCATCGACTCTTACAAAAATTTAAGTGAAAAAATTCTTCACCTTCCTTGGTCAGCTCATAGTTATGACTTAGCTAAAAGAAAAGACTATTTTGAATTTATCGTTTCAAGAGAAATTATTTTTAATTTAATAAGAATTATTGTTTTTCCAATATTGATATTAATATTTTGGATAAATTTTTATCCATTCATCATTAGTTTTATTATTGCGAGTATTTTTAGTATAGGATATGTTTTTATTGATAAATAGTTTAACGGCCGCCGATAATTACTCAAGGGGACGCTGCGCTTTCATTTCGGCTCTTAATTTATAAAATAATAAGGAAGCCGAAATGAACCCTCGCCTAACAAGTGCTAACCGGAAAATGCCTCAGCTCTGCATTTTCCCAAATTTTTCTTAATTATTTTTTTAAGATATGGAAAAAGTTCAAGCAACATGTGCAATAATTGTAAATAATAAGGGAGAGCTACTTCTGATTAAACGAGGCCGAGAACCATTTGCTGGATACTGGGCGTTGATAAGTGGCATTGGGGAAACAAAAAAAGGCTTACATCCCGAAAAGGCTATTTTGGGTGAAGTGGAGTGTGACCTACAAACTTCGTTTATTGGAAAGTTACTATTTTCTGTGCCAATTCAGAATGATCAATATATATATGAAACGGTTGTATTTATCGGAAAAGTTGACGAATCAATGATAAAGATTAATCCGCCTTTTTCAATGGAAAGCAAATGGTTCTCTCTTCGTGATATAAACAATTTAGATAAATTAGCATATGAACACGATGATATTATTAGCAGGTATTTCAGAGAAAAAAATAATTAAGAAAAACATCGCCTAACTCGACATATCTGCCATTTGCCTTTGCTTGGCCTCAGTAAACATCAGCTATACGCGAACGTTATAGTAAATTCAAAAAATATTTTTATATTTTTATTGAGCCATTTTATTTTTTTTGAGAAAAAATCCCCACACGTGAATCCGTATGGGGAATAATAAAAAGACGCTAGTCAAAATCATTTAGGCGGAAAGAAAAGACTGTCAGGCGCTTCAACAATAGTGCATTTTGCGCCACCTTTGCCAGTTGTTAAGCCATAATATTCTCCAACCCACAGTTCATCTTCTCGCCTAAACTTGTAGTAAATGATGTCTTTGCGATTGTCATATTTCTTGGCAAACTCTACCTCTACCTGCGTGATTTTCACATCAAACAACTTGGACTCGCCAAAATGGTCAAACATTTCACCGATCAACTCTTGTTCGTTACAAGGATCTGGGAAAATCACACCTGAGTACATAAATCTACAAAGTCCTTCGTTGATTACAACGCCAACTCCGCCCTCAACTTCTGACCGATGAGCAATACTTAGCCAATTTTGATTTTGAAAAAAGAACCCTTGAATCAAATGTACCATTCTGCACCTCCCTGTTATTTCATTTAATAAATATGATCTTTAAAGATATTATATAATTATACAGGAAAAGTCAATTAGTACTTTAAAGGGCAAACTGGTTTTTGTAAAAATATCTATATTTAAAATACAAGAAGTGAAAGGGATATCACCAAAATTTGTCTCGTTTTATTTCTACAAAGATCAGCTACACTCAGACTTTAATCGACTTAAACTTTCTTCTTGCCTTTTTCCATTTCTTTTATTAAATGATTCAACTTAATATGAACAATCTTGAAAATCCGACTCATCAGAAAATTTTTAAAACTAACTTACAAATAGAAGTCGCTGGGATAAAAATACCCATCACATTTAAAATAGATGCTGATCGTCAATTCAGTTTTGATAATAAAGATCATGAAGAAGAATTATCAATCGAAGGAATGATTGGAACCAAAATAGCAAGAATAAATCATATTCATATACCAAACAAACTCCGAAAACAAGGTATTGCCAAAACATTACTTACTGAAATAGAAAAACAACTTGCGCTACACGGAATACACACAACTTTTGCTACCTTCTCAAAAACAACCACGATAGATTTCTTTTTACATCATGGCTATAGAGTTGTGCCACTAAGTACCTTATCTCCAAATGAGCAAAAATATACATGGACAGAGAAGATTTTGATGATAGGCTTGAACATAGCTCTGATTATGATGATCTGAAATTACGACACAAGGAACAACTATATCGCAAAATTGTATTAGCAAAGCAAAATTTAGTTTCACCATGACCTCGAAAACTTGACTATGGAAGTCTGAAATGTTAAACTATGTATATGATAATACAAAGACAAGCTAAACTAAAAAATAATAATTAATAATAATACCTATGAACAATGAAAAACTTACTCCTGAATCTAAAAAGGAGGTTCCACTAGAAATAGTTCCAGCAGAAGGGTTAGGGACTAAAAATTACATTAAAATTACTGAAGGCACGATTCCTTCAATCAATGAACTTATTTCACTGGCTAGCCGTAATGAAGCTGTTGTAGACAATAGTGATGACGAAGCTGGAGATGATCAATTTGCGATTCAATTTCCTGGGAAAGAACCAGAATTATTAGAATATGATCAAGTCGCGGGCAGTTTAAGAGAACTCTCAGGTGAATACGATGAATAAAAAAACAAATTATTAAATAACAAATTATTAAATAACAAATTATGTTTAAAAACGAACAAAATCCATCAATGAATCAACAATTATCGGCAGAGGAAGCGGAAAGAGTTAATAAAGAAAAAAAAGCTTTACAAGAATTACTAGATGAGCTTGATAATAAGACAAGGGATCTAAGTTCTGCGGAAATGGCTTTTTTGCAACGACAATCAGACAGAATTGAAAACGAATTAGCCCGTTCAAACAATGAACCAGGGACAGAGCATGATTTAGCAATAATCCAATCTGAGAAAATAAATAATATTCTAAAGAATTAAAAAAACACTTCTCTTTAGTTACAATTCATTCTCAACCTCACACAATAAAGTATAAAAAGGAATTACTACTATTTTTAAATTTTTCACAATTTAATATTCAATCAACATTACTATGGAAACACCAGAAGTAGAAACAAATGCGCCTGAACAAAAGACACCCGAACAAAAACAACAACTAGTTACAAACTTAGGAAATTTACTTCACGAAGAATGGCGAGCTCCCCGAAAAAAAGAAGACGGTTCTTTTGAACCACGAATAAAGGTGCTAATGCAACATAGCGACGGAAAACAAAAATGGTACAACGAAAGTGATTCTAAAATTCCTCCTGATGCACAAGAAATAGAAAGACAAGATATTGCTAATACCAAGTTTGAAGACCTTCACGCAAATTGGCAGGCAGATAATAGAGTAGCAGCAGAAGTCGCCATGGGTACAGTTTTTGAAGCAGTTGAATCTGGTCTAAGTTTGAGTGACCCAGCATTTTTGGAAGAAGCAAGTGCCATAGTTCATGAATATTGGCTTAAACGTAACGGATGGCAAGCAACTGAAATACAAAAGCAACCCTATACTCAGCTACCCAAGGAAGAAAAAGAAAAAGATCGCGTGCAAGTTAGAAAAGCAATAGAAATATTTGAATCAAGTAAATAAACTACTAAATTTATAGACAAAAAACATTTTTTTATTATAAACAAAATGGGACAAAAAACCTTAAATCGAGTTAAACTAAAAAAAATATGAATTATATCCAAACAATCAGTCAGCAAATACTACCTTGGCTTTTAAATCACGGCGTAAAAATTATTGCTGTTGTTTTTATAGCTTATCTTATTCGCCGTTTCATGGGTATTTTGATTGAAAAAACAGTCAGAAAAATTATTATTTCAGATCGTTTTCTAAGTAAAGACGCAGAAAAAAAACGAGAAGATACACTTATCAGAATTTTCTCTGTCTCAGCAAGCATCCTTATCTGGATTCTTGCTTTGCTTATGGTTTTACAAGAGATTGGCGTTGCTATCGGTCCGCTTCTCGCAGCTGCAGGAATTGCTGGACTGGCTTTTGGTTTTGGCGGACAATATCTTATTCGCGACCTTATCAGTGGCCTTTTTATTATAATGGAAAATCAGTATCGCATTGGTGATGTTGTGTGTTTTGGTAAAACATGCGGATTGGTCGAAGATATCAGTTTAAGGATGACAACACTTCGAGATTTAGATGGAACAGTTCACCATGTTCCCCATGGAGAGGTCAAAACAGTTTCTAATCTTTCAAAAACTTTTGCCAGAGTAAACCTGAACATCGGAATTTCTTACAACTCTAACCTTGAACACGTAATTTCAATAGTAAATAAAGTTGGCCAAGAATTAGCAGAAGATGCAGTCTGGAAAGATCAAATAATAAAATCTCCACAATTTTTACGAGTTGATGATTTTGCAGATTCTTCTATTATTATCAAAATTCTTGGGGAAACTCAACCACTCAAGCAATGGGACGTAACAGGAGAGCTAAGAAAAAGACTAAAAATTGCTTTTGACAAAGAAGGTATTGAAATCCCATTTCCACAAAGAGTTATTCATCAAGCAAAGTCTTAAAAAATTTATCAATACATGCGGGTAATGTGCACACACATATTGCACTTTTTTACTAAGATTGGGTCATATGACAAACTATCAAGATAATAGGGATTTAGATGGATTAAAAGACCTGCTTAAGGTATAATAGAACTAAAATTAGGTGATTATCTATTACAAAAGTATCCGGCTTTACATATAAATAAGTATATTTCAAATAACATGCGAAAAAACATTCTAATCACAGGTTTACCAAAGAGTGGCAAATCAACAATTCTAAAAAAAATAATTCAACAATTTGACCAAAAAATTGGTTTTATTACCAATGAAGTTCTTGAAAACGGTGAAAGAATTGGTTTTGAGATAGAAACTAATGCTGGAGATAATTCCATGCTAGCAAATGTAAATTTCAAAACTGACTTTAAAGTTTCAAAATATTTTGTAAACATTAAAAATCTTGATGCAATTATACCGAGCGTGAACAAATTTAATAAAAATGATCTTCTTTTTTTGGATGAAATTGGACAGATGCAATTATTCTCTGAAAAATTTAAAGTCCTCGTTAAAAAATATCTTGACTCTCACAATACTTTTATTGCGACCTTGTCAAAAATATATAATAATGAATTTATTGAATCCATTAAAAAAAGAAATGATATAATTCTAATTGAGATTAACGAAGAAAATCGAGATGAAAAAGAAAAATATATTGAAGTGCTATTAAGTAAAATTGCAAAAGCCAAAAGATACTGCTCTGACCCAAACAGATTTTCAGTAAATCAAAATGAAGTAAAAATCACAACTGACCACGGCACTAGAATTTTAATAAAACAAAATAAAAGCTGGCGTTGTAATTGTGATTTTTTCAAAGAAAATAAGATATGTAGTCACATTATTGCACTCGAAGAACATTTAGAAAATATAAAAATAGCCTAATTATTTAAATAAAAATTATAATAAAACATTATGAACCCAACAGAAAAACCAAATGTTCAAAATGAAAAAGGTCAGGAATATTACGACGCTTTAGCGGACAAACTTGATGCTTTGCAATCAATAAAAAATAATGGCCGAGGTGTAAGTCATATCCAGACACTAATTTTCTACCTAAGAAAGGGAATGATCAACGAAGCCAAAGCCGTTGCCCTTAATGAGTCTGACAAATTTACAACCATTAAGGACATTAAAGAAATTATCAAACAAGAACTTTATGAACCAGGTGAAAAACATCCGTGGTCATTATTCGAAAAATAAATAGTTTAACATAACAGCACTGTTTGATTAACAAAAATTTTTAGAATTTAATTTAATCTAATACTTATATGATAAAAATGAGAAAGCATTTAGAAAAAGATATCTTCTACCGCGTCAAATGGTTAAGTAATCCCAAAGTCAACAAATTTATTGGTGATAAAATGGGACAAAAAACAAGCCTAAAAAAAGAACAAGCTTGGTTTGCAAATTATAAAAAAGATAAAAACAAAAAGTTTTTTACTATTTGTGATAATTCTAAACCAATCGGCTTTGTCGGATTGTCAAACATTAGCAAAGAAAACAAAAACGCAGATTTATTTATTGCCATTGGAGAAGATGCCTATCGAGGTAAAGGAATAGGAAAAATCGCTATGGAATGGATAATTAATTATGGATTCAAAAAATTAAAACTTCACAAAATAAGTTTAGGTGTAATAAAAAATAACCTTCATGCAGTTGAAGTATACCAATCTTTAGGTTTTGTTACTGAAGGAGAAATGAAGGATGAAATCTTTTATCAAGGAAAATTTTATAACTTTTTGCACATGGCTCTTTTTAATAAAAATAAAAAATAAAAAAAACACTCAATTTGAATAAAATATCATACAAAAAACTAAATCCTTAAGCTTTTTCGCTTTTCTTAATTCTGAATACTCTATTTTTAATTTAATCTTATTACTTCGCATGTAACAAAAAACCCTGGAATTTTACCAGGGCGATTTTTATTCTTCACACTTACTTACTATAGCTAAAAAACTTCACTCTTTATTCTTGCCAAGTGCTTGATTGATCATTTCGTAAATCCGAAGAAGAGACTTTTTGATCTCACGATACTGCCTCAAGTCAGGAATTTCATGAGCCGAATCAAGTTTCATATCACTCAAAATTTTTGCCGTACACAACATTTCTTCACTAAGCAAACAAACGTTGAAGTTAAGTGGCGTTTTACTTTCTTCAACCAACTGCTTTTCAGCTGGCACATAAATTCGAAGTTGATTAATCAAGCTCATTACTTCTGAATTTTCCGCAAACTCAGGCTTTACTGCTATTCTTTCCAAAAAAGCAATCAATTCGTCATGATCCCTATCAATTGGCGAACGTGCCAAGATCTTCCCTAAAACGCAAAGATCCCTAATTGTCAAAAGATCATTCTGCTCCATTGCCAACAAAATCTCAGAGGCTGACTGGTTAACAGTACAACCCTTTTCCCAATTTTTAAGCATCTGATCAAAGAGCTCTTTTCTTGTCCTGGTACCTGTCATGACCATCTCCCTTTGTCAGTGAAAAAACAATAAATTTCTCTCAAGGGTTCAACCAACTTTCTACGACACTCAATCTGATATTCGTCCGACAAATGACTTTCAGCCAAAGTCGAATATTCAGAAACAGCTTTCAATCTTTCCAACATAATTGACCGAAGTTGCTTTTCCTTTTTAATTTCCGCTGAAACAGATTCCGCAAGAGTCAGCTGAGCTTCAACATGTTCAATTGTTTTCCAGATAAGCTCTTCCGTTGACAATGGCAACAAACAAGAAAAAAACTTCCTCAGCTCAGTAATTAGCTCCTTGTGTCCAGCCGGAATAACCGTTTTCAAAATCAACCACAATCGCGTATTCAACTGCCCATCAACCGTTGCACTGCAATCCAGAGATTTCAATTCTTCAGTAATCATTTCATGAAAAGGTTTTGGTTGAATTCCCGTGCTCATGATATCCTGCTCCTCTTTAATGAAAGATTTCACGACTTCTCGTCATTTAGTCTGTCATGACAATCTCCTCTTATCAGTGAAAAACAACAAATTTCTCTCAAAGAACTTCAAAAAAAACACACACAATTACTTAATCCCAAGAAGTTTTTTTTCTTCCTCGGAAAGTTTACTTTTGGCTTTAGCAATGGCCGCAACTCTGATAGAATCCTGCTTACTAAGTTTAATCTGCTCCGGCTTAACAATAAATCCAGCCTCTCCATCTTTTGTTAAAACCAACACCTCAAAGGCTTTTCCGTCACGTTCATAAAAACCCTTTTTCTTACCCGCAACATTAGCCAAATTTTTATCAGTAAAATATCCCAGGACCTCCGCAAAAGAACCTCTTTCATCAACGGAAATTCTCAATTCATACCAACGTTCCACTCGCCAATAAGCCAAATCTTGATCAACAAATTCTAACATTGTGAGTTCTCCTTTTTGACAAATAGCCACTAAACCACATTAGGCCTATCTCTTGTTCATCTAATAAAAATAAATCCTCCCTTAGATTAGGCTTTACTGTATCTAATATATTGATGAATACTCAATCTAACCATATTATTATTATTCCGTCAAACGTACTTTTTCGGTGCATTCTCCAACATAAGATTCTCCATTATTAAGGTTCAAGATTGTCAGCAGAACTGCTGATTGATCAGTTTAACCTTTTTCTTCAATTGTGTCAACCGCGAAGGTATCCCCGATGACAAGCATCGGGGCTTCTCATTTTTTTAA
>CAYSUN010000032.1:0-2306 GCA_964434235.1 uncultured Gammaproteobacteria bacterium
GGCTATCCAGAATGTAAATATATAAAAAAATTCAGCCAAGGCACTGGCGTAACTTGTCCTGAATGTGGCGAAGGAGAAATTGTCAGCCGAAAAGGACGAAGCAAAAAAATATTTTATGGTTGCAATAAATATCCAAAATGTAAATTTGTAATTTGGGGCAAACCAACAAAAGAAAAATGTAAAGTTTGTAATTCTCTCATGATTCAAAATGGACAAACAGAAATTTGCTCAAACAAGGATTGTGAAACAAACAAAAAAGCTGAATAAACCTAACTTTATCAAAACAGAAATCACCAGCATACGCTGGTGATTTCTGTTTTGATAATTATACCCACTTATACATTAATTTCACAATAAACATATTTTTATTTGATTTTTTTATTCTTAATTAAAACTTTTATTTGTCGAAAAAATACATAAATAGCAGGGTGGGGTCTGCCCCAAACCAGTCTTCATTTCAATCAGACGGTTCAGGGTAAAGGGCATATTGTCACCCTGAGTCTGCCTGCCGGCAGGCAGATTTACCGAAGGGTGGCGACAAAAAGTAATTTTTCAAAAGATAAACATTCTACCTTAACCAAGACTTCTTAACGGCTTCACCTTCAAATGTGAACACAAGGTCACACTAGCAGTTTTCTTTCTTAATAAAAAACCGCACTTGTTGCGGTTTTAAATTTTAAAAATTTTCTCAAGTTGACTAGCGTACTCTTCAATAAGATCACAAACACTTTTTGTATGATAATCCACTAGTTGAACTGCTCCATTTTCTAAAACATAATTTCCAGGATTGGAAAAATGATGTATTTCATTATGAAAAGTCTCATTCAACTCATACATTTGCATCTGCATTTTACTCACAAAAAGAGCAAACTCTTTTTTATCCAAAACATGACCAAACTTTTGTATATTCAGAAAACCAAACAAAGAAAAATATGAAGGTCGAAGAATAACAAACTTATTTTTCCTAAAAAACTTAAACTCTTCACTATTCGCTTTTCTGCCGGCTCTAAAATTTGATTTTGCCCGATTAAACAACAAAGGAGAATTGTGAAAAATATATTTAGGCGTAAAATAAATATTACGACGAGTCCCATCTTGAAAGTCATAGCCAATCCGAACCAAACCGACTAACCGAGGATTAGGAACTTTTATTACAACCCCAATTTTAGGCAAAGCGAAAACAATTCTATTTGAACCAAATTTCACATACATCAAATCACCTCTTTGTTAATATAATGAACTATTTACAGTTAAACTTATCTAATATCACTCTACTTGTCAACCAAACTCACTTAACTTAAAAGATTGTATTTAAAATTTTACATTCTAAAAAAGCTCCAAAATTCGGAGTTTTTTTAGTGTAGGGTCCAGGATTGTAACCCCAATTATTTGTTGATGATAAGGGTATCACAGAACCCTACGCAAATTAATATATCAAAGATATTCTTAAGAGTCAATTTTTTGTACATTAAACTCTATAGCTACGATCTTGTTTAATTAAGCAAAGAACCTATTTCCCTTGCTCTATTCTAGCTGCTTGAGATAAAAATTTGTCACCAGCTTCCTCATCACCCGCGTCAAAAGCTTGGTTTGCCTTGGCTAAAACTTCTGTAATTTCATCTATGCGCGGATGATCTTTTTTCACCATAAGAGTTTTCCAGCCTATATTAAAAGCCCAAGCATCTCCATTATCTTTGGCTTTAAGTCCAGCCATTTCTTGTGTTTTTCTTCTATCACCAGCTGTAGCCTTAATTCTAAAATTATCAAATGTTCCATCTTTGATTGCCTCTTTCACACTTTCTTCCCATTCTCTTTTTTCTCGTTCTTTTTTAGCAGTTCTTTCTTCAGCTTCTTCTTTTCTTCTTTTTTGGTCTTCCAACAATTCCTGCTCATGCTCTATTTTTTCTCTTGCTTCCTTATTTTTTAATTCTTGTCTTTCCCAAGCATCCTGCCGTTCTTTAGCTTCTACTCCCCGCCAATCAGTATATACATTTCCTTTCTCTCGTTTAGCTTCTTGTCTTCGTTCATCTGCGTCCCTCTCAGCTTCTTCTTTTCTTCTTTTTTGGTATTCCAACAATTTCTGCTCATGCTCTATTTTTTCTCTTGCTTCCTTATTTCTTAATTCTTGTCTTTCATGAGCATCCTGCCGTTCTCTATCTTCTACTGCCCGCCGATCAGTTGGTATATTGCCACCCGTACCACCATTTTTTTCTCTATCTTTTGCTACTTGTCTTTCATGAGCATCCTGCCGTTCTCTATCTTCTACTGCCCGCCGATCAGTTGGTATATTGCCACCCGTACCACCA
>CAYSUN010000032.1:2406-13338 GCA_964434235.1 uncultured Gammaproteobacteria bacterium
CATCCTGCCTTTCTCTATCTTCTACTGCCCGCCGATCAGTTGGTATATTGCCACCCGTACCACCATTTTTTTCTCTATCTTTTGCTACTTGTCTTTCATGAGCATCCTGCCTTTCTCTATCTTCTACTGCCCGCCGATCAGTTGGTATATTGCCACCAGAGCCTTGTTCTTCTCTTCTGCCCTTTCCCAAATTAGCTATTTTATCACGCCAACGGGTCAAAGCTCCCTGCTTTTCACGTTCCAAGCTTTGCTTGCGCTGTTCCAGTTCTTGATGTCTTTGCTTTTGCACCTCTGGCGATTCTTTTTCTTGTTTTGTTTTATCAATCTTAGACTCACCTACACGTAAGCCATCAACCCGAGGAATATCTTTCATACTTTTTTAATATTAAAAATTAAAATGAATAAAATTATATTATCAGTATATCAATTATATTTTAAAAACGAAAACTCCTCGACCAGAGGCCTAGGAGTTTTCAAATTGGGATACTTCCCTATCATCAACATAAGCATTATAGCAAAGATTATTGACTTTGTCAACCCCCCTGCTTACTTTTATTCTAAATTTCGCCAAATTATGAATAAATTTCAATTATTAAAACAATACAATTAATATAAATTAACAATAATAGCCCAAAAACCTTAAACTGTAGATTTGCTCATTCTAACCAATTTTTAGTACAAAAAAACTGATGTGGCATGGCCAACATCAGCTTATCTTGATATAGAATATCTGCCCCTATACTTATATTTATTCCTCTTCCTTATCGTAAAATACCGTTTCTTTCTCTTGGTAAACCGCAATTTTCTCAATCGGTAAAAACACCATGGCAAATTCACTGATAGCTTGACTAATATCTTCCCACTTCGGATCAAAGTTGGGTATATATTGCCAAACCTTATCTATTCCCATAAATAACACTGCTCCGAAATCAGAGAAAACAATAATTTTCAAGTCTTTAGTGTAAACAACTCTACCAACCCTTTTTCTACTAACACGAACCTGACTCAATGGGCCTGCCTTATACTTAATTTTTACGCAATCACCAACTTTTGGAAAATTTCTCGGAACTCGCAATTGCTTTTCTTGCATAACTTAACCTCTTTTTTTTTGTTAATAAGAGCTCTGCTTTCAGAAACTTCAATTTACAGTATCATAAAAATATTTTTTTATCAATATCTTGGTCCATAATATTTAACTAAACAAACTATGCTTCTAACGTTTGCCCTTGTAAAATTGGATAAAAATGCTACATTATTAACATATGACAATTGATAAAACAATTCAATTAGTCAAGAAAAATCAGCCCAATGCTTCAACTTCAATATTGAACCGAGCATACGAACTTTTTCAAAAATTGACCAAAGATTATCCTTTTATTGAAAAGAAAAAGATCCAAGCAAAAGCCCTGGAAATGTTTTTCAAAACAGCTCGGGAAAATACTCAAATTGAATTTATCTGTGCTACCCTATTTTTTGATATTAAAATTGATAATCAAATATTTCATAAAATAGAACAAGCTTTAACCAAAGAAATATCTTTAATTGTAAAAAGCTATTGGCTAGCCAAAGAAAAATTAAAGAACAACCAAGAGCTGTTTGAACACTCGTTTCGAACAGCTTTTCTTTTGGCCAAAGTTAAAATGTCAGCTAATGCAATTTGCACAGCTTTATTGCACGAACTGATTCAAATCAGTCCCCAAGCTCAAGAAGAAATAAAAAATGAAATTAATCCTGAAGTTGCCAAATTATGTGTCAACCTTGATAAAATTAAAAACATTAAAGTTGCTGACAATGAAAAGTACATACAAGCCCTGAGAGAAATGGTAATTGCCATGGCTGATGATTTGCAAGTTATTATTATCAAAATGGCCACCAATATTGATTGCATGAAATATGAACTATTTAAAAGTCCAGAAGAAATGAAAAACTTGGCTCTTGAATCAATGGAAATTTTATCACCTATCGCAGATCTTCTTGGTATGTGGCGATTGCGTTGGCAAATGGAAGATTATGCTTTTAGAATCTTAGAACCTGAAAATCACAATCAAATTTCCATTAGATTTAATGTAGACGAAAGAAAAAATAGAGATAAATATATTCAAAAAACAAAAACCATTTTGGAAAAGTCTGCCTTAAAATCTGGAATCAGTTGCGAAATAAACGGCCGATTCAAACATTTTTATAGCATCCATAAAAAAATGCAAACCAAGAAAAAAAGTTTCAATGAAATTTGTGATGTGTTTGCGCTTAGAATAATTGTTG
This sequence comes from uncultured Gammaproteobacteria bacterium, assembly GCA_964434235.1. Taxonomy (GTDB): domain Bacteria; phylum Patescibacteriota; class Patescibacteriia; order UBA11705; family JABHMO01; genus JABMRF01. The sequence goes on from CAYSUN010000032.1 coordinate 4,669, forward strand.
ATTCTATTGATGAATGTTATCGCGTACTTGGGATTATTCACAATCTTTGGGAACCGAAACAAAGACGATTCAAGGATTATATTGCTTCACCGAAAAATAATAATTATCAAAGTTTACACACTACAGTTTTTGGTTTAAATAATCGCTTAACAGAATTTCAAATCAGAACTAAAGAAATGAATGAAACTGCTCAATATGGAATTGCAGCCCATTGGTATTATAAAAATCCAGCTAGAAAAGTCCCTGATTGGATTCAAGAATTATTAACAAAACAAAAAGAAAGTACTGAAGATCAAGATTTCTTAACTAAATTTAATTCAGAATTGTTGGCTAACCGCATTTATGTTTATACTCCTCGCGGAGATGTAATTTCCCTACCAGAAAACGCCACACCAATTGATTTTGCCTATGCAATTCACACTGAAATTGGACACAAATGCACAGAAGCAATTGTTAATGACTTGCCTGTTCCACTAAATTACAAATTAGATTCGAATGATATTATTCAAATCATTACTGACCGCACTCAACCTGGGCCAAAAACAGAATGGTTAGAATTTATTAAAACGCCGTTGGCCAAAAAGAAAATTGAAAACTATTTCAACAAATAATAGCTGGAAGTCAAACAAGAAATTTGCTATAATAATCGCATGACTATCAAACAACTAATAGAAACAATAAAAAAAAATAATGACTACACTCAACCTGACATCGAACTGATTGAAAGAGTTTTTAATTTTGCCAACGAAGCTCACAAAGCTCAAAAAAGATCGACTGGTGATGACTACATTGAACATTGCTTGCAAACTGCCAACACATTAGCCGAACTTCAATTACCAATTTCCATGATTGCTACTGGCTTATTACATGATGTTCCAGAAGACACCAAACGAACACTTGAAGAAATTAAATTAGAATTTGGTAGTGATATTGCCAAGATGGTCGAAGGCATTACAAAACTTAGTCGAATAAAGTACCGCGGAATTGATCGATATATTGAAAATTTAAGAAAAATGTTTGTTGCCATGGCCCAAGATATTCGAGTAGTCGTTATAAAATTTGCTGACCGCTTACACAATTTGAATACTTTATACGCTCTTCCTGCCGATAAACAAAAAAGAATTGCTTTAGAAACATTAGAAATTTACGCGCCAATTGCCAATCGCTTAGGTATTGGAGAATTGCAAGCCAGATTAGAAGATGCTGCATTTAAATATGCTTATCCAGATGAATTTGTTGAAACAGAACAAATAGTTAAAAACAATTTTCCGATCAAGAAAAAAACCTTGAACAACATGATCCGAAAAATTAAAAGTAAATTAGACAAAGACGGCATAAAATATTATGATATTTATGGAAGATCAAAACACTATTATAGTTTTTATCGTAAATATTTAAAATACAACAAAGACTTAAAACAAATTTACGACCTAGTAGCTATGCGAGTAATAGTGGACAATGTAGCAGATTGCTATGCAGTTTTAGGTATTGTGCATAACCTTTGGAAACCAATTAGAGGTCGAATCAAAGATTATATTGCCCAACCAAAACCAAATGGTTATCAATCATTACACACCGCTGTGTTTGGTGATGACCAAGAAATAGTAGAAATCCAAATCAGAACAAAAAAAATGCACGAACAAGCAGAACTTGGTATTGCTGCTCATTGGCACTACAAAGAAGGCGCCAAGGTCAACAAAAATGAAGTAGAATGGGTTCAAGAATTAGCTAACTGGTTAAAAAAAATAAAAGACAATAGCCGTTTTCTAGAAGGCGCCAAGATAGATGTTTTTCAAAATAGAATTTTCGTTTTCACACCGCAAGGTGATGTCATAGACCTACCTGACGGCGCAACTCCAATTGATTTTGCGTATCACATACATACTGAAATTGGTAATAAATGTGCTCGAGCATTAATAAATACTGAGATTGTTTCTCTTGATAGACGCCTAAAGAATGGCGATATTGTCCAAGTAATCACTGACAAAAACCGCAAAGGTCCAAATCCTGAATGGCTAACCTTTGTTAAAACTAGAACGGCCAGACAACACATCGAAGCTTACAAAAACCAAAACTGGAAAAAATTTATTCCTAAATTTTCCAAATAAAAATAAATATAAAAAATAAATGGGATATTGTTATTAAAGTTTTTGAAAGAAAAAGAACAACATGACTTTCAATCATCTTAAAAGCTATCTTCTTTATCCTATTTATCTTCTTAATTTAATATGAAAAAACTCTTCACTATTTTTCTTTTAGTATTTGCGGTCTTTTTAGTTACTTCGAGCCAAGTTACGGCCAATCCGTCTACTCCTGGGACCGTGAATTTTTATACTCCTCATGATTGCTACGCGCTAGCTTATGACGAATTGAAAATTTTCTGTTCTTCTGGAAACTTGGTTCAATGCGCACTGTATACTCAAATTTATCATGATCAATGTAACAACGCTTTTGACTTTAATCCAGAAGTATTAGCTAATTTTAGTAATGAATTTCAATTCGGCGAACAATATGCAAAAAAAACCTTCGACATAATAAATACCCTTCGTGCACGATCTGGAACATATGTCCAAGATGATTGGTTAAATTCTACAGATTTTTGGGACGTTTATAACTTACCCTACCCTCAAACAATTGAAGAAAACGCGGATTTAAATCATTTTGACGGTTTTAACATAACAAAAGTGGCTGACATCATGGGTGCAGAAGCTGATTTTTTTGCACCATTTAGTAATGACAAAAGCCACATCGTAGATCCTTCTTCTTTTGCTATAAACGATAATTTAGACAATATACCAGCCTACTTTGAGTGTTTTGACCTACCAGAAGCCTGCACCGGCCAAATCGAATGCAAAACTACTTTTGGCAATATAAGCTGGTACAACAATTCTTGCCACTCAAAATTAGCCACTCCAACTGGCGAAATTTGCAAGGAAAATTCAGAATGTGTAACAAACAAATGTGTTGCTACTTCACAAGGAAAATTTTGTTCTTGTTCAACTAACACTGACTGCACACAAACAGCCAATCCATCTTTTTGTGTTATTGAAAACAATTTAGGACTTTGCGTAGAGCAATCACCAGCTGGAACTGAAGTAACAAATGCTGGACAATGCGTTGACGGTCTATATGATCCGGCTACAAAAAAATGTTTTTGCGAACTGGGCACCAACAGTGGTTGTTTATATGATGATCTTTGTCAAAATAAATATCTATGCGTAGAAAATGAAGCTTATAACCCAGCTGGCGGAATGGAAGGATCTTCCTGCAACGAAAACTATGAATGTTTAAGTAACGTTTGTGAAAACAAGATTTGTAAATGTGCAAGCGTTGATCAATGCCAAAGTCCAATTGCTTATTGTGATTCAGCTGGAGATAAAACTTGCAAAGACAAAAAATTTGCTGGACAAACTGCTCAGTCAGCTTTGGAATGCTTAGCTTCTTTTGAGGCTGGTAAATGTAAGTGTCAAGCTGGTGGACCAGAAGGATGCGAAACTGGAAACCTTTGCAATGATACTGGAATCACTTGTACTCCAGACCCAAGTTTAATCCTAGAAATATTTAATAATTACACAGTCAAAAATAAAAAAACAAATACAGACGTGGCTTATTGTTGTAAGACTGATCCAACTGCTTGTCTTGCTCCATTAGCAAAAAAAGATAAAAAATATATTGACAAATTTAACGATTGTATTTCAAGTAATGAATGCGCAGAAGACAAGGATAAATGTGACAAATCACCAACTGCTTGTACGACTGATTTCGACTGTGCATCCATGACAAAATATTGTCAAACCACAGCTGGAGTGTGTATTGATAAACTCCCAGCTAACGCCTACTGCACAAGTTCGAATGTTTGTTTGTCCGGTAGTTGTCAAGCCTTAAAATGTACAGTACCTTCTGCCAGTACTGGTTCTGGATCTTCTTCTTTACCCGGAAAAGGTCAGAATTGTTTAGTCACCAATGGTCAATGTCAACCAAATCTTTTTTGCAATACTAATATTTCTGAATATGGTTTAAATGTTTGCGTCTTACTTCTCGGTCCTGACAAAAAGTGTAATAAAAACGAACAATGTATTTCTCAAACATGCCAAGAAGAAAAATGTACAAATCCAACAAGTGAACAAATTCTTGAAATGCAAGCCGCGATGGGAGAAACAACGGAAACGCTAACCGAAGAAGATTTCGGAGAAAAGCTACTCGGACAAAGTTGTACTAAATATTCCCAAAACAATAATAGTATTGACTGCAAACAAAACCTTTTTTGTAACGATGAAACCAGTTTATGCGCTTATCAACTCGGAACTGGCGGTGAATGTGAGGAAAATTATTATTGTTTATCCAATAACTGCGACACCTTACTTACGCAGTCTTGCCAGCCAGCTGTAACTGCCACTGAACCTCCTCCTGATCCAGGCCCAGTCACTCCTAGCGTTTGTGCTGTTCACACAGAATGTCCAGCTACAATGTATTGCGATTTCGAGGGTGATAAAAAGTGTAAAGACAAAGCTTTTGCCGGAACACCATGCGATAAATATAGCTCAGCGATGTGCTTAGATATCTGTAATACTGATAATGTCTGCACCTGCGGTGAAGATGCTCACTGTGGTCCAGAAAAAACTTGCGAATTACCGGCTGGCACTTGCAAAGATAAAGTTGCCCTTAACGGCACTTGCGCAGTTACTGCAGATTGTATCAGTACTGCTTATTGCGACGCTGCCACTCTTAAATGTCTCGCACTAAAAGCGTCTGGAGGAGAGTGTACGATAACTGAAATGTGTCCAAAAGAACATGAGTGTAAAGAGATGGATATTAGTGGCACAAAAAAGCAAATTTGTGTTTGTAAAAAAGGTGGTTGTGCTGAGGGTGAATTTTGTAGTAACTCAACTTGGGCATGTACAACAAAATTAGATGAAGGTGGTTCTTGCGTTCCTGGTATTACTGGTGATGCAGTTTGTAAATCTGGTAAATGCAACCCTGATACCGGAAAATGTACAAAACCAGTTGATATAGCTGGTGGTGGTGATGGCAAAGAAGTAAAAACAACCGATCTACCAGATTTTCTTAATACTGGCGGTGCTGGTCCATATGGTGTTGTTGGTCGGGTTGTTTCATATTTAATTGGAATAAGTGGAACTATAGCTTTTGTAATTTTTGTTTACGGTGGTATTCTCTGGTTAATTTCTGCAGGTCGAGATGATTATATCAAAAAAGGTCAGCAAGCAATGGTTTGGGCTGTAATTGGTCTAGCTGTTATCTTTTCAAGCTACATTATTATTAAATTTATAGTCAGCTTACTTGGTTCAGGTTTATAATATAAATACTCAAGAAAAGACTCTTAGCAAAAGAGTCTTTTTTGTTCTTGACAAATCTATGGTAAACTAGTAATGTAAAGTGTTGGTTAGTACCTTAACAATTTGGAGGAAAAATCATGTTTTTCACTTTTCTATTTTTAAGTCTTGGTATTTTGACTTGGATTAGTATTTTAGGAATTCTCTTGGTGCTTGGCGCGTTTTGGCTAAGCAAATGTTTCGTTACTACTAAATCAGGTACTGTGACAATTATTGGCAAATGGGGAAAAGAAGCAATAGAAGTTACGAATAAAGGACTTGACCGAATCTGCTGGCCAGTTAAACAAGTTATGGATAATATTTCAACTGAACGAGTAACTTTTAACATCCCAGAATTTAGATTACGTTGTTTCTACAAAACTATTCCACATGGTAAAGTCGTTAACCCAGATCACAACGGAGTTGTCGATCTAAAATCTGGCGAATTCAGTGCAGTTTACCAAGTATATTTTGTTGATAAAAATAATACAATAATGCAGAAGAATCTGAATGGTTATTATGAAGTTAGTAAAGATGGAAAACTTGATCACGGAAAAATTCAAGAAATGATCAAAGACTCTATTCAAAGTAAGATGAAACTAAGTATCAAACACTTAGGTTTCCTAGAAGCCTTGGCCATGCAACAAAAAATAATTGATGACATTAAAATAGCTGTAAATATAGAATATCAAGATAATCACTTACCAATTCGAATCCTCGAACTTGATATGAACGTACCACTTGAACCAAATTCCCCAGAATTAGCTAAAGCCATCAGAGCGAAACCCTTGGCCAAGCTGGCTATGGCTACAGCTGAGGACGAAAGAGCTTTGGACATCTACAATGCCAAACAACGAGTAAAAATTGCTGAGCTAGAAGGCCAAGCAATTATAATCAAAATGAAAAGTATCGCCAAAGCTTATGGGTTTGACAAATTACCGGAGACAGCAGTAGCTACCGCTCATCTCACAAATAAAGCTTTGGAATTTTACCAAGCCATTGCCGCTGGTTCTAATTCCAAAATTTTACTGATGCCAAATGTGGGTGATTCAATGAATGAAGTGATAGGCATGTTCAAAAAACTTTCTCAACACGGAGGTTAGCCATGAAAAATAATTTTTTGGCTCGACTTCCCAGCAGTATCCTGATTTTGCTCTTAACTTTTGTCAGTTTGATTGTCATAGATAATTTTTTCAGTGATTGGCCACTCTATATCAAGATTATCATTCCCTGCATATTTGTAATTATTGGCATAGTAAGACTACTCCCCAAAAAACAACCAACTGAAAATCAAACAACCTCCACCACATCAAGCTCAAATAATGGTAGCCGTTTTCTGGTAGAACTAATAGGTTTTCTGTTTTATGCTACTATAGTTTTTGGTGCTATATTTTTAATTTATATGATGTGGAAAGTCATCTATAATGACTACACAGAAAATATCCAAAATCGTCCAAAAACAAAGATTATAAATCCCCTACCTATTGGTCACGACAATAAGTATTTGCCGGATGAAGATCTTAACGCTATTTTGCAATATAATGTTATTACTGATGTTTTTCAAGTCAAAACAAATCAACGTTTTTCTTTGCATTTTGACTATGACATTGCATACAGAATAGTCCCACCTGACGAAAAAAAGACTAGCCAGTTTATCACGCTCATTAAAAAAGAAGAACACACTCCAAAGATAGATGCCGATCAGGGAGGCATGTTACAAGTTGTTTCTCTAAAAGAGGACACAGACAACATTCTTTACGCCCTTCGCTACACCTCAATTTATGATCAATAAAAAATAAGAGCTAAGACTCAAATGTCTTAGCTCTTTTCTATTTAAATAATCTTATTCTACTATCATAGTAGACTGACCGTAAAACTTGATACTATTTATAAGTTCTTTAACTGTATCAAAATTATTTCTAATTTCTAATTCTAAAATTCTATCCCCTAAATAAACAGTCACTATATCCACTTCTCTTTCTGGATCAGTTGCCATTCTGTTTGGAATTTTTTTAAACCAAATTGCTTGATTACCATTAAGCTCAAGTTCTTCTCTATCATAATCAGAGGCAATCAAATTTACTTCTTGATTATCATAGAACTCAGACAAAGTATAACCATATTTCCAATTTGTATAACCAATAATTTTCAAGGAATCCTCATTATCTTGTTCAGGTTGAAATCTAGCAATAACCCCATCTTCACCAGAATCAGAGGTCAACCAACCTTGTGGAAATCTAATTTCATAACGGAAAGCTGGATTAGTATAAAGTTGCCAACCGTGAACCATATTTTTAACACTACTTTGACCCAAAATAAAGTCACTTGTTGGTTCTACTTTTTGACAAGCAGTTGCTACAAACAACATAACAACCACTAAAATTAATAATGAAATTTTTTTCATATTAGTCTACAATGCGGTCTATTATAGAGTCCAGCTCTTCGTCTGAGTAGAATTCTATAACTAATTGACCTTGCCCCCCTGATTTCTTTACAATTACTTTTGTATTTAAAAAACTTCTTAACATGTCTTCTTTTTCTTGCAAAAGCGGGTCAGCTGACTTTAATGAATGTTTTTTTACTGATGAGCCGAACTTTTGTTTTTCTTTTTCAGCATCCCGCACAGTGAAATTATATTGCAAAATTTTATCTAAAAACTTTTTTTGATCTTTTTCATTGTCCAATCCAGCAATTATTTTGGCATGACCTTCCGTAATTCTATGCTCAGCCAAAGCTTCTTGAATTTCAACTGGCAAATCCAAAAATCTCAAAGTATTCGCAACCACGCTTCGGCTAACACCCAACTTTTCTCCAACACTTTCCTGGGACATTGAAAATTCATCCATTAATCTTTGATAAGCAACTGCTTTTTCAATTGGATTTAAATTTGTTCTTTGGACATTTTCAATAATTGCCAACTCCAGCTTTTCTTGCTCACCAGCTTCGCGCACAATTGCCGGCACAGTGTTTAAACCAATAATCTTAGCACTTCGTAAACGTCTTTCACCTGCAATCAATTGGTAACCATCATCAACTTTAGTAACAATTATTGGTTGAATAATTCCATGAACTTTAATTGATTCTATCAAAGCTTCTAAATCATCATGCCCAAAAGTTGTTCTTGGTTGCATTGGATTTGGTTCAATATTATCAACTGGAATCTGCAAAATATGATCACGAGAATCAGCTACTAAAAAATCTTTATTCTCATCAGCAATTACATTGCTAGGAACTTTCTTGGGAATCAAAGAACCCAAACCTCTTCCTAATCCACTAACTCTAGACATAATATTTTATTTTTATTTTTAAATTATTTCAATAAATTCTTTAGCTAACTTAC
>CAYSUN010000033.1:0-12393 GCA_964434235.1 uncultured Gammaproteobacteria bacterium
AGTGTTTTTATGATTATATGTTTAAATGTCTAACGAGCCATAGGCTATACGGACTCCGTACTTTACGTCGGAGATTTATGATCAAGTGTTTTAATGATTAAATGTTTTCTTGATTTTTTGATTTCTTGTTTTTATGTTTTATTGATTTCTTATTTTAGTGATTAAGTGTTTTAATGTTCAATTGTTTAAATGATTTTTTTACCCTTGTATTTTTGTGTTTTAAAAGATATGCTTTAGATAGTTAAATTTAATATTAAAAAAGTTTATGGCTAAAAAATGTAAAGCTTGCGGAGTGCCGATTGAAGGGTTTTGGTCAAAATTGTCCAATCTTGCTGGTGTTCGTAAGTCTGAAAAAAACCCTGATTACTGTAATAAATGTGAAAATACAGTTGAAGAAAAAATTGAAAAAACAAGTCAACAATCTAATCATCCTCAAGCTCCTCAAATTCCAATTCGTCCAAGTCAACCAGTAAAGGTGGTCGACCCGGTAGAAACAAAAGAACCAATAGTTTCTGACAACGAAGAAAAACAAGAAGAATGGGCTGAAGAATTAAGAGAAGAACAAGTTGAAGCAATGGCAAAACCAGCAGAACAAAAAGAAGTTTAATTTATTTATAAAAGCGTCCGATCGTTGATCAGGGCGCTTTTTTTGTTTTAAATTTGAACAGAATTACGGTTCGTGTCAAGTTGCGAAATACACCTTTCTTTGTTAAAATAAAGTAAGTATTTTAGTTTACTGTTTATTATTTACTGATTATTGTTTTTTTATGTCTGAGTTAACCCCAATGTTAAAACAATATAATGAGATCAAAGCCAAACATCCAAATGAGCTTTTGTTTTTTCGTTTGGGTGATTTTTTTGAACTTTTTGGTGAGGATGCCAAGATTGCGTCAAGCATTTTAAATATAGTTTTAACGGCCAGAAATAAAGGTACGGTTAACGAAATGCCAATGTGCGGAATTCCTCATCACGCGCTGGAAAATTATTTAGTGAAACTGTTAAAAGCTGGTCAGCGCGTAGCGATTTGTGATCAAGTTTCTGATCCGAGTTTGCCAGGCATTGTTAAGCGGGAAGTTGTTCAGATTGTTACTCCGGGAACAACTTTGGTAAATTCTACTTTACAAAATAAAAATAACAATTTTATAGCGTCTTTATTTTTGGGAAAAGAGGTTTCCCAGCCTCTCGCGAAAGGCTGGATTTGGGGTTTGGCAATTGCGGATCTAACAACTGGCGAATTTCGAGTAGCGGAAATATCTGATTTTAATTTGTTAAAAAATGAAATTTATCGATTCGATTTTTCAGAAATTATAGTACCTCAAGGCTTGTTTAATGATACTCGTTTTCAAGGTTTTATTAAGAGTTTAAAAAATGTTAATGTTTTTCAACTTTCTGTTTTTGAAAAAGCTTATGCTATTCTGCTTCAACATTTTAAGATGAAAAATTTACACAGTTTTGGTATAGACAATTTAAAAGTTGGAATTGAATCAGCTGGTTTGCTTCTCGGCTATTTGAAAAATACTCAGAAAAATGATTTAACTCATATTCAAAAAATTCAGAAATATAGTTTTGCTGATTATATGGTTTTGGATGAAGCAACTGTGCGTAATTTAGAATTATTTCAAACTGCTCACACGGCGCAGTTTCAAGGAAGTTTGTTGTCAGTAATTGATAAAACTATTACCAGTATGGGTGGACGTTGTCTTCGTCGTTGGTTGATGTTGCCATTGTTGGATAAAGAAAAAATTTCCCAAAGATTAAATGCAGTAGCAGATTTAAAAAAAGAATCTACTTTGATAAAAAATTTACAAGAAAATTTTAAACAAATTTCTGATCTTGAAAGATTGATTGGGCGATTGGGGTGTGGCCGAGGTAGTGCTCGCGATTTGGTTCAACTCAAGAAAAGTTTACAAATTGTGCCTGAAATAAAGAAGTTAATTGAAGTTAGAGATTCAGAACTTTTGAAAAATTATTTTGATAATTTAGATCCACATGAAGAATTGATTACTCTGATTGATACAATTATTGTTGAAGAACCACCAGCACTGATTACTGAAGGTAACATGATTAAAGATGGATATAATGCTGAATTAGATGAACTTCGGGAAATTTCTCGTGGAGGGAAAAATTGGTTAGCCAAATTTCAAGCTGAACAAATTGAAGCCACAAAAATATCTTCGTTAAAAGTAAAATTTAATCGAGTGTTTGGTTATTACATAGAAATAAGTAATGCCAATTTGAACCAAGTGCCAGATACTTTTATTAGAAAACAAACATTAGTCAATGCAGAACGTTTTATTACGCCAGAATTAAAAGAGTATGAAGATAAAATTTTAACTGCTGAAGATAAAATTAAATCAATTGAACAACAAATTTTTCTTGAAACAGTTGAAAAAGTGGAAAAATATTTTAGCTCTGTTCTGCTGGTTGCTGGTATTATTGCTAAACTTGATGTACTTGTTGGGTTTGCTTTTTTAGCTAACAGCAGTAAATATAGTCAGCCAACTTTTGTTCAAGATGGTAAATTAGAAATAAAAGCTGGACGGCATCCAGTAATTGAAGCTATTCAAAAAGATCGATATATTCCCAATGATCTTACAATGGATCACGTTAAAAATGAATTTTTACTTTTAACTGGTCCTAACATGAGTGGTAAATCCAGCTATTTGCGACAAGTTGCTTTAATTACATTATTAGCTCAAATTGGTTGTTTTGTTCCTGCTGATAAAGTAGAACTTGATATCGTGGATCGAATTTTTACTCGGGTTGGTGCATCAGATAATATTACTGAAGGTGTGTCTACTTTTATGGCCGAAATGCAAGAAGCGGCTAATATTTTGAATAATGCTACAAACAAATCTTTGATAATTCTTGATGAGCTTGGACGGGGGACTTCTACTTATGATGGCGTAAGTATAGCTTGGTCAATTATAGAATATATTCATGAAAAGGTTGGAGCTAAAACAATTTTTGCTACTCATTACCATGAATTAACTGAGATTATTGCGAAGCTTGATCGAGCAGAAAATTATTGTGTTGCAGTTAGCGAAGAAACTGGTCGAGTTGTTTTTCTTCATAAAATAGTCAAAGGTGCAACTTCTGAAAGTTACGGTATAGAAGTTGCTAAAATTGCTGGTTTGCCAGAACAGATTATTTTGCGAGCAAGTGAAATTTTACAGGGATTAGAAAGAAAAACTGATATTAGGATTGCTCAAAAGGCTGAACAAAGTAGTTTACCTTTACCAATTACTGTGCGCGAAGAAATATTACGCAAAGCTTTAAGTCAGATTGAAGTGGACAATATAACGCCACTTGAAGCTTTGCAAAAAATTGCTGATTTAAAAAAAGACGTTGAAAATAATAAATAAGATAATATGTTAGCCACTATTTATTGAGTAGTGGTTTTTGTTTGATTGACAAGATGTTGATTTTAGTTTAATATCAATTGTTGTGGTTCATTAACAAATATAGCGGAGGTTGCTATGAGTTCAAATTCTGGAAAATATTTTTTTTGCGCTCTTGATGAAGTCTGTGGAGGAGATATTGAGCAATTAATCAAAACAGGCTATGAGAATATTTGTAATGAAATGATTAAGGAAACTGGTCAAAAAGATGGTGCAGAAAATTTGCGCGAAATCGCCGAATGTTTTGAAGTCCAGATTAAAACTACAACCAACGAAGAACAAAGAAAAATTTATTTTCGTTTAAGTACATTCGCTACTCAAATGAGTGTTTTTTATGCGGAATTTGATAAAAATTATGCTGGACCTGATGCAGTTAAAGAAAAACTGATTGATTCTGTTTTGGATTTTTTGCTCAAGGAACCAAGGCCTAAACCCTTGATTGTTAATTTTTTTTATCAATTCAAAGCTTATGCTCGATTGGCTTATAACAAATATGCAAATGTTTTTAACCAATTGTCAAAAGATGGTTATATAAAGAAAAAATTTAGCTATTTTATGTGTTGCTATGATTTGGTCGGAAAAATGTCCATGGAAGATGGTAATAGCGAAAAATTTTCTGTAGAAGAAGTTAGTAAAAATATAGCTCAAGCGGTTTGTGATTTTTTGGCTGAGGTTATTTTTTCTGAGGATGTTACTGGATTTGTTGAGGAAATACTAACGGTCAAAAATGAAGTAAGACAACCTTTAATGACCATGCTTTACAGAAAAAGAAATCAACATCCTAATTATTTGAAAATGCATGATTATTTGAGTAATAATTATTTATTGAATTTTTATTTTGTTCAGCTTAATGCGATCTTTACCAGTTATGGTAATTTGGCTACGGCTATGCCGATTGTCAGGCAAAAGGTAGTTGATTTGGTTATGCAAGTTTTTGAACACACTGAACTTGGTTCAGCTGGTCATTATGTTCGAAAGATAGTTTTTCAGCAACCTTCATTGGGAGAAATGGTTGTTAAAAGATTGCTAAGGGCACAAGTTGATCAAAGGACCAAGGATCGTTCGGGGTATTATAAGATTTTGTATGAGTTAGCATTGAAATATACATGTTCAATCAAGAAAACAACAGATGCTCGCAAGCAGGTGTCGTTAATGTTTGCAGACTCTAATATAACTCCAAGTCTTGAGGAGTTAAAAAGAATTGTTGATGATTCACCTGAATGTGCAATTTATCTTTGTAGTTTTTTAGATAATTATGGAGATGCATATTTGGATGCTTCGATTTTGGATTATTTTGCTGGCAAAGCACAAAAAGATCGGCAATATACTCAAGCATATAAATTTGTTCGAAAGTTCCGACAACAGAAAGTACAAATAATCCCAAATGTTTTGACTCAAATTGTAGAGGGTTTTTTGGGTAATATCGTTGAAGGTGATGTGCAAGTTGAATCTGATTTTGACAATGAACCAGATGAAAGTGGTGGTTCTAATTTGTTGAATTAATAATACATAAGCTTGGTTTAAAAAACCGAGCTTTTTTAATATTGACCTTCTTGTTTTATTTTGTTATATATAAAAGTCAGTTGTTCATTGTCAAAGGAGAAAAGAATGGATGTTAATGGATGTAAAAAGTGCCAGTCTTGTTCTCGAAAAGAAAATTGTACAGCTGAATATTTAAATTTATTGCAACTTGGAACAGCAGAAGAAATTTATGATAAGATGTGGCAAATTATTGAATTGCGTTCAGATTTAATCCCTCGTTTGGTTTTAAATTTGAGTCGGAGGATAAAACATTTTTCTGGTGATGAGTTGTCCAAAGCACAATTGATCATCAAGACTTGGCAGAGCTATTTCTCACAAATGCAAAAGCAAAGATTGTCTTTTGAGGCTTTGAAGCCTGCCTTACAAGAAAGAGTTATTGGATCAGTAAAAAGTCTAATTCCCGAACAAGCTATTAGGGAGTCAGTTGAAAGACGTTTGAGAATTTTGGAAAATACTAAGCCTGTTGAAGAAGTAGAAGATGATGAGGACAAAAATACTCAAACATTTCTTAATTAGGAAATGATGATCAAACTTCTTGACGATTATAAACACTAAAGTTGAGTGAATCTGTATAAATCAATTTGTCCTGTCAAAATTTGGCAGGACTTTTTTTTTATGGTAAAAGTAAGTAAACTATATTTAAGGAGAAATAGGAGTAAAAGTATATAATTATAGAGATTTTAAGTAATCAACTTAATAAACTTAATCAACCCAATAAACTTTTTTTAGTCTATTCCCTTTATCTTATATTATGTCTATAAAAATATTACCCCAAGAATTGATTAATCAAATCGCTGCTGGTGAAGTAGTTGAACGGCCAGCTTCAGTTTTAAAAGAGTTAGTTGAAAATTCGTTGGATTCTGGTGCAAAAAATATTGATATTGAAATTGAAAATGGTGGTATTAATTTAATTAAAGTTATAGATGATGGTTCTGGTATGGACAAGGAAGATGCTGAGCTCAGTGTTGTTCAACATGCGACTAGTAAAATTGGTTCACAGGCGGATTTGTATAACATAATGAGTTTAGGTTTTCGGGGAGAAGCTTTGGCCAGTATTTTTTCAGTAAGTGAATTTGAGCTTGTTACAAAAAAATCTGATTCTATTGCTGGCTACAAAGTTAGAGTGGATAATTCTGAAGTTCAAGTTAGTGAAACCTCAGCAGTTGATGGGACTTCTGTGGAAATAAAAAATATTTTTTATAATGTTCCAGCTCGAAAAAAATATTTAAAAACTGTTGTAACGGAATTTAATCATATTGTTGATTTATTTTTAAATTATTGTCTGGGCTATCCCAATGTAGCTTGGAAATTAGAACATAACGGAAAAATCGTTTATCAATTTCCAGAAACTGATCAAAAACAAAGAATTGCTGATTGTCTTGGTGAAGATATTTCTAATAATTTAATTCCTGTAGATTTAAAATTAAGTGGGGTTAGAGTTTTTGGATTCATTGGTAAACCTCAAATTGCTAGAAATAATCGGAAGCTTCAGTATTTATTTGTTAATAATCGACCAGTCAATGAATATATAATTGCTAAGCAAATTAAAGATGCTTATTCAACTTTGCTTTCTCGAGATTTGTATCCAGTTTATATTTTGAATATTGAGGTTGAAAATGAAAAAGTTGATGTTAATGTTCATCCTAGAAAGTTGGAAGTACGTTTTTCTGATCCAGGAATTGTTTATAAAAGTGTGTATGCCACAGTTACACAAAGTTTAGATGAAAATGATTTAAATCATCAGATTAGTGCTGATGATATGAAAAAGTTTGTTCCGATTAAGCAAGTGGTTCAAGAAAAACAACAGAAATTTACAGTTAATTCAATTCGTAGTAAAAGAGATTTTATTAGTCAAAGCTATACTGATCCAGAATTCAAAAAAACAGCCATCAGTTTTAATCAAGCAATGCAAAAAGATGTTTCAATGTCAGCTGAAGCTCCTGATAATGAATTTGTTGATGAGTTTAAAATCTTAGGTCAAGTTCAAAATTCTTATATTGTTGTTGAAACAGATGCAAGCATAAAAATTTATGATCAACACGCAACTTCAGAAAGAGTGCAATACGAAAAAATTAAAAGAGAATGGCAAATTGGGTCATTGCCAAGTCAAAAAATGCTTATTCCTCAAAACGTTGAACTTGCTCCTAATGAATTTAATAATTTGTTAGCTAATAAGGAGTTGTTTGATCGTTTGGGTTTTGAGGTAGATGATTTTGGTAATAATACAATATCTGTTTCAGCTGTTCCTTTGATTTTAGCTAGAGTGAATATTCGAGAATTAATTTTACAAATAGTTGGAGAAATTACTAATGATCTGATTGTTGAGGATAAAATTTGTGAACCAATTGATAAAATATTAAAAATGATGTCCTGTCGTAGTGCAATTAAATTTGGTGATCAATTAGCTGAAGATGGCATGAAAGCTTTGATAATTGATTTAGAAAAGTTGGAGAATAAATACACTTGTGTTCATGGTCGTCCGGTTATGCTAGAATATAAATATCAAGACTTGGAAAGATTGTTCAAAAGAAAAGAGTAAAACGTTTGACAAAAAGTAAAAAATGCATTAGAATATCTAGGTAGTAAAAATAAACTAAATTTAGAGATTGTCACAAATGAGTAGACAGTGAGGCCACTAATTTATTTGTTTAATTTTAGCTAATGTTTTGGCCCTGTTTATAAGGGGATTGACATATTTTTAAAAATGATTATAATTAAGTTACTTTTTCATGGGAAAAAAAGATGTTATTGAAATGGCTGGGGTAGTTGAAGAACTGCTACCAGCAAGCTCCTTTCAGGTCACCTTAGAAAATGGTCATACTGTTTTGGCCCATTTAGCTGGTAAAATGAGAATGAATCGCATTCGAATTCTTGTCGGCGACAAGGTCAAAATTGAGATGACACCATATGATTTGAGTAAGGGAAGAATAGTGTATCGCTATTAATTTCAAGTCTAAATAATTTACAAACAACCGCTTCTTTAGGGGAGTGGCTAGTATTAAACTACTTTTTTTATGAAAGTACGAACTTCAGTCAAAAAAATTTGTAAAGATTGTAAAACAATTCGTCGAAAACGAAGAGTTTGTGTTGTTTGTAAAAACCCTAAACATAAACAAAGACAAGGATAATTATTATGGCAAGAATAGCAGGAGTAAATATTCCAAGAGAAAAAAGAGTGGTTATTGCGTTAACCTATATTTATGGTATCGGCATAACTAAATCTGAAGAAATTTTAAAAAAATTAGATATTGATAAAAATATCAAAGTTCAAGACTTGTCAGAAGAAAAAGTTAATGAACTTCGTCAAGAAGTAGAAAAAGATAAGGTTGAAGGAACTTTAAGACGTGAAGTTTTGTCAAATATAAAAAGATTAAAAGAAATTAAATCATATCGTGGTAGCAGACATTTAAAAGGTCTTCCAGCTCGCGGACAACGATCAAAAACAAACAGTCGAACTGTTCGTGGAAATAAAAGAAAAACAGTTGGAAGCGGAAGAAAACCATCTGCTCAGAAAACATAATTTACTATGGAAGATAAGCAAACAACAACTCAAACAGATAGTAATCCAGAAGAAATTCAGGCTACTGTTGATGTTGCTCAATCAGAGACAAACGGTGAACCTACAGTTGAGTCTTTATTAGCAACAATGCCGATTGAAGTTGGTAAAAATAAAAAGTCAGGAAAGAAGGTAAAAGGAAAAAGAGGTAAGAAAAAAAATTATCGTAGTATTCCAGTAGGCAATGCTTACGTGAAGGCTACTTATAATAATACAATCGTAACTTTAACTGATCAAGTTGGAAATGTAATTTCATTTTCAAGTGCTGGTTCAAATGGATTCAAAGGCCCTAAAAAAGCTACTCCTTTTGCAGCAACTGTGATTGTAAAAGATGCGGTTGAAAAAGCTAAACCATACGGTTTGAAGGATGTTAATGTTTATGTAAATGGTGTTGGTATGGGCAGAGAATCTGCAGTTCGTGGATTCAATGGTAATGGCTTAAATGTTTTATCAATAAAAGACGTTACTCCGATTCCACATAATGGATGTCGAAAACGTAAAGCTAGAAGAGTTTAATTAAATATATGGCAAGGAATTTAGACCCAAAATGTAAACAATGCAGAAGAGAGCGCGCAAAGTTGTATCTTAAAGGTGAAAGATGCAATAGTTCGAAGTGTGCGATGGTTAAGCGAAATTATATTCCTGGTATACATGGAATTAAACAAGGAAAAGGTGCTCGTTTGACTGGCTATGGTATTCAACTTAGAGAAAAACAAAAAGCCAAGAGAACATATAGAATTTTGGAAGATCAATTTAGAAAATATTTCGATAAAGCAATTGCTAGAACTGGGGATACTGGAGAAAATTTATTCAAATTATTAGAAAGTCGATTAGACAATGTAGTTTATAAAGCAGGCTTTGCGGTTAGTCGTGATGCTGCTAGACAATTTATTGGGCATAATCATTTTCTAGTAAATGGTAAAAAGGTAAATATTCCTTCATTCCAAGTTCATATAAAAGACAAAATTACAATTAAACCAAAAAGTTTGGGAATGGAAAAGTTCAGTAGTTTAACTGAAACATTAAAAAATGTTCAAATTCCAGAATGGTTGTCCGTTGATATGAAAGAATTAATAATTACAGTTGTTGACGAAATAAGTCTTGAAAAAAGCAATCCTGGAATTGATTTGAAATTGATTATTGAGTATTACTCAAGATAAATTAAAAATTTATTAGAAAATAAATATTTACTGGCGAAGGACAGATCCAAGCGTCCGCTGCCAGTCTAAACCCATTTGGGGCTTAACTCAGATTAGATCCAATTGATCTTATTTGAAGTAAGTAATAAAAAAAGTATGGAAAAACTATTAGTGCCTTCAAAGATTTCTTACGAAGAAAGTGAGAATAAAAACAAGGCAACGTTAATTATTGAACCATGTTACTTCGGTTATGGTACAACACTTGGTAATGCACTTAGAAGAGTTTTACTTTCATCATTACCAGGCGCAGCCGTAACTGCTGTGAAAATTGCTGGTGTTGATCAGGAATTTTCAGCGATTGAAAATGTAAAGGAAGATGTTCTACAGATTTGTTTAAAATTAAAAGAACTTCGATTGAAAGTTTATAGCACTGAACCTGTAAAACTAAAATTAAAAGTTAAAGGTGCTTCTAAAGTAACAGGTGCAGATTTCGAAAAAAACAGTGAAGTTGAAATCGTTAATCCAGATTTGGTTATTACTGAAATTACTGATAAAAAAGGTGAGCTTGATATGGAAATTACTGTTCAACAAGGAAGAGGTTATTGGCCAACAGAAGAAAGAAGTAAAGAAGACATTGAAATAGGTACAATTTTACTTGATTCAATTTTTACCCCAGTTCGTAAGGTCGGTTATAAAGTGTTAGCTACTCGTGTTGGTGAAATAACTAACTACGATAAATTGGAAATGGAAATTGAAACTGATGGTACAATGTCACCTCAAGAAGCGATTGAGCAAGCATCAAAACTGTTGATTGACCATTTTTCACTACTAACTAGCAAAGAAGAAAAATAATTTTTATGCGACATAGAAAGACAACACCAAAATTAGGTTTGAAAGTCGGGCCAAGAAAAGCCTTGTTTAGAGGATTGGCTACTAGTTTGGTTTTGAAAGAAAAAATTAAAACTACTGAATCAAAAGCCAAAGCAATTAGACCAATTATTGAAAAGTTTGTAACTGTAAGTAAAGTTAATACTTTAGCTACTCGCAGAAAGCTAATTGCTTATTTTTACGACGAAAAAGCTGTTAATAAATTATTAGATAAAATTGGCCCTAAATATCAAGAACGGCAAGGTGGTTATACCAGAATTATAAAGCTTCCCGAAAGAAAAGGTGATAACGCAAAAGTGGCTATAATTGAATTTGTATAATATATGGAAAGAAAAATACATAAAATCGATGCTACAGATAAGGTTCTTGGCCGTTTGGCTTCAGAAATCGCTATTTTGCTTCGTGGAAAACATAAAGTATCATTTCAACCAAATGTTGATGGTGGGGATATTGTAGAGGTAAGTAATGTCAAAAATATTAAGCTTACTGGAAATAAAATTGAACAAAAAAAATATTACCGACATTCTGGTTATCCTGGTGGTTTAACAGCTACACCTATAAAAGCAAAAATGGCTAATGATCCAAAGTTTGTTTTATGGACAGCGGTTTATCACATGTTGCCAACCAATAGACTTAGAGATGAAATGATAAAAAGATTAAAGTTTGTAAAAAGTAAATAATTATGCCAGAAGAAATTAAGAAAACTGAAACAAAGAAAAAAACTGTTACAGCTAAAGTTGTTACTTCAGTTAAAGCTCAACCAAAATTGGATGAATTAGTTGTTGAAGAAAAAGATAGTAAAAAGAAAGCTGAGTATTTGTATGGTGTAGGAAAAAGAAAAAGTGCAGTTGCTCAAGTTCGAGTATATAAAAAAGGAACAGGAAAAGTTACAATTAACGGTAAAGATGTCGCTGATTATTGTGCAACTCCAAATCATGTGGAAAAAGTATTATCACCATTGAAAGTTGTTGGTCAAAATGAAAAGCTTGATGTTACTGCAAAGGTTGTCGGAGGCGGTAGCAATGCACAAGCTGAAGCAGTTCGACATGGTATGGCAAGAGCATTATTGTTATTAAATATAAATTTTAGAAAACCATTAAAAAAATCTGGATATATCACAAGAGATCCAAGAAAGAAGGAAAGAAAGAAACCAGGTTTGAAAAGAGCTAGAAAAGCTCCACAGTGGAAAAAACGTTAAAATATTTATATATCAAAAAATTCTGCTTTGCAGAATTTTTTGTTTTTAAATGATAAAGGGCGCGAATCAATGATTCGCGCCCAAGTGTTATAGTTTTTTTTGTAGTTGAGCCCTGATCTTCGTGAGTCGTCCGCAAAATTCAGTTTCCGTTAAAACGGTATCTGATTCCTTGGAACACCCCATGGAATGTGTCAGAACTGCATTTCTTGTCGCTAAAAGAGCGTTTTTGAAGCCTTCATTAGTTGCTAGAGCAGCAAAGGCTTGATCTAGCAGTTCTTGGTATTCATGGCTTTTTCGCCTAATTGGAGTCCCTTTCCACCAAAGAGTTTGTATTCTTTTCTAAGCTAAGTTTCGTTTTTGGCCACGAAACTTAGCTTCTTTACCTACAAGTTTGCAAACTTCTACTTGGATGTGTTCTTTTTCAAATTTGAAGGATTGTAGTAAACCCTCCATTGAAGCGCATTTTACACCATCAAATATGAACGGGTGAGGAGCAAAATTGCTCAAATTACCAGCCGGAAAACCGTTTTTTGATCCAATGTCCATTTTTTACCTCGTTTTGTAAAAGAAGTATAAGTATATCTTATATCATTGTTTTTGTCAATAGTTTGTAGTTGGGTATAATAAAGCAAAAGGCACAGGTATAATAGAGAAAGACACTAAACTAAC
>CAYSUN010000034.1:0-12324 GCA_964434235.1 uncultured Gammaproteobacteria bacterium
ACTAAATTTAGTATAAATCATTAATATTTTACTGTCCAAAGATGTTAAAGAGCCTCTCGCATCTTGACAAAATATAATAAATTTGATAATATGCTTTATTAGTCGCTAGCGTCCGTTAACAACCAAGAACAAAGTTAAGGAGAGTATTCATGGCAAAATTTCAAAAAACATCCACGGGCAAAGCTCAAGCAGGTCGAATTCTAGTTAATTTATTCTGTGTAATTGTTGTTTTCTGTGGACTTCTTGCTTTTAAAAATTACGTAGTAGATTATGCACCGAACAAATACACCAATGGTTCTTTCCAAAAATTTTGGAGTGATGACTGTCGAACACTCTCAAAGCTTCAATCTATGTCACGGGAAGACCGAGAAGCATTTTGGGCAAAAAAGACCATGTTGTAATTAATGAAGGTGTTTTTTTCTCTCACGTTGGAGCTATTGTATTTTGGCTTTTACTGTTCGTGCTTCCTTTATTCGTCGTAGCCTTAGAACTTCTGGAAATTTACAACGCACGTAAAAACTACTTTGTTTTCGAAGATAAACAACAACTAATTACAGTAGCCACTCATGGCGTACTTGGGCAAAAAAATGAAGAAAAACACAAAGTAGATAGGCTCACCAACATTGTGGTTTATCAACCATCTAGATTAGCTTGGTTTAATGCCGGATATATTACCATTAAGGGCGTAAACCACATGGGGGCACAGACTCAAACAATTCACATCACCCTTGGTATTTATGAAAGCCCAGTAGAAATTGCTAACTTCTTGGCTGAAAAAATGAAGTGGCATGAAGAATTCAAAATTAGTGTAGACGTACAAAAAAAATCGTAAAAAACAACACATCTGGTCAAATAACATTTGGCCAGATTTTTTTTATTTAAACACGATTAACTAGTTTTTTTCTTAAAAAAAAGGTAAAATAACTTTATATGAATAAATTTTGGCTAAAATTTATATTAATAATTTTTTCAATAATCATTTTTATTGGTTCTTGGATTTTTTTGCTTGGCCAAACCCAAGATTACTTAGCTCAATTTATACCCAGCCAAGCAGAAACATATTTACATACAAAAATAAAAACCATTAATTCCCTTGAAATAAATAAATTTACATATTTTATCAATTTCTTATCACAAAAAAGTAACCTTAAACCTGAGCAATGGCAAGAATTAATTAAAAACATAGATAACCAGGTTGGCTTTTTTACTATAAATCAACAAATTTTCTTAGTAACAAACAAAAACAATAACTTAATAAAATATTTAGAAAGCAATAATCTTTCCTTTTTAGAACAAAATGATCTAATTTATTATCCAGAGCTTAAGTTAAACGAAACATCACTGGATAAACAAGCTTGGTTTATTAAAATAAAACCAAAAACATATTTTAATGATTTTAATATTTACATTAAAGATCCAAATTCACTAAATTTAGCTTACACTTTTAATAAGTCAGAAAATGAACCTATTTTAATTAAAGGCATTATTAAAAGCAATACTGTTAAATTATTATTAAAAGACAGTGTTTTAACAAAAAATCATAAAAAATTTGAATCTGAACCGCTAAATTCTGACTTTATAGCTTATTTTAATGGCATTACAGTTGAAAATCTTGAACAACAAACTAATTTTTCAGCTAATAATTTTATTTATCACTTAGCGCAAAGCATCAATGGTCCAATAGAACTTTTACGAACAACAACTTATGACAAAATAGTCTTGCAAAAAAAATTAAACAATATAGAAAATATCAAACAATCAATTTCCAATATTCTGGCCTATATTTATCCAACTGAAAAACAAAAAGAATTGCCAGATGGAACAATCGCAACTAATTACATTGCCGATCCAGCACAATGGACATTGGCTCTAGCTGAACACACAGATGAACATTCTAATTACTTAATTCAAAACATAAAACCTGACTTTAATGTTTCGCTTGAAGAAAGTACAGATAATATTACTGTAATTTTCAATCAAAATAGCAATATTTCTACAACCGAGCAAGATCAAGTAACGGCTATAACAACAAAAGATTGTTCTAATTTTACAACTAAATCCTACATAATGATAAACCCTAAGCAATTTTCTGGTTTAAGCAATTTAACGGCAATTACTATTACTTTTGATGCATTTAATAATACTTCTGTTTGTATAGACTAGTGTATACAAACGTGTGGATAAGTACGCTTTATCCACATACTTATCCACAGCGCTGAACACTAAAATTGTACAGTATTTTAACTAATTTTAGCTAAATTTATTACAAATAGCGCCCAGCGCATTGACCCATCATTTTTTTCATGATATAATATTAGTGTAAGTAAAGATCAACGTATCAATAACTTACAAAATTGTACATTTTGCTCTTTCCTCACAATTTAACAATCCACACAATTTGGGAAATTCACTCTGTATATCTGCCTACTCATCTTCGTACTATTAATTAAATCTCCGTCCATTATCTTTTGATGAAGTCTTTTGACACGTCAAACCAAAAACAAAAATAAAAACGAAAAAAAACCTAGGGGAACCATTAGGCTCTCCCCAAAGAAGGGTTAGCAGATATCTCCATTCGTTGTGCATCACTATGCATATTTAAAGATGGCACCTTCTACAGCTATCGTTAAGCAACGAATAAAAACTTCTGCGCAGACCGCCATAAATTCAAATACATTGGGCGTTGTATCTAGCGCAAAACACAAATCGAACGGCAATCATTGAGTTGCCGTTCTTTCCTTTTAAAATTTTTACTTATATATGCATAAAACATGCTATAATGGTTATATATGTTGGGACAAATAAAAACTAAAATAATTTTTGTTGTTTGCTTAGCTTTTTTATTAGTAACCACTTTTCCTATAATTGCGGTTTCTTTGCACGCTCAATTTACTACTCAAGCTCCTTTCTCCAATTGGAACGAACCACGGCAAAATGCCTGCGAAGAAACATCAATAGTAATCGTTGACGCCTACTATAATAAAGAAAACTTAACTCGAGAATCAGCTGAACAGAAGATATTGCAAATTATAAATATTAAGGAAAAATATTACGGGAAATCGTTAGATGAAAATGCTGAGCTAATAACGGAGTTAATTAATAAATTCAAAAATTGGGAGGCAGTTATTGTTGCCAACCCAAGCATTGCTCAAATTGAAAATGAAATTGATAACTCTAGGCCAATAATCATTCCAACATACGGCAGGGGACTAAAAAATCCTAATTTTTTGAATGGAGGATCTAGTTATCACGTTATTGTTATAACGGGTTACGATAAAACAACTAATGAATTTATAACCCAAGAACCAGGAACTCGCTTTGGCGAAAATTATCGTTATTCGTACTCTATAATAATGAGCGCCTTGCATGATTATTTACCAAACGATCAAACTATAAACGGACCAAAAGTAGCAATTTTTACTAGTCCTCAAATAATAGACTCCGGCCAAACTGATGGCGACGAAGATGGCTTAATAAAATCACTTGAGTTAGCTTATGGCACAAGTTTAATAAGTAACGACACTGACAGCGATGGTTACTTGGACAAAGAAGAAATTGATAATAAATATTCACCAATTGTAGCCGAAGCAAAAATCACGTCCGGTAGTTTGCTAAGGACAAAACAGAGTGGTAAGGTTTATTTATTGAATGAAGAAAAAATTCAACACATTACAAATCCTGAGGTTTTTAATAAACATCATTGGCAATGGCAAAATATTATTAATGTAAGTGAAAAATTCTTAAATAAATTTTCAATCGGCCCAGAAATAAATAATTAATAGAAACTATGAATATTGAAAAAAAATTATTGGAATATTTCAAATTTCCAGAAACACATCCAACCAACGAAGAACTTTACAAAAATTTACAACACAATTTACCAGAATTATCCAAGGATAAATTTGACGCTGTCTTAAAAAAACTGGTAGAAAATAAAAAGGTAAAAATAGTTTTAGATGACCAAAATAAAAAACGTTATCACACTAGACTCGAAACACATTTTCATTTTATCTGTACAGTATGCGGTGGAGTAAAAGACATAACGCTGGAAAATGGTGCTGTAGAAATGATAAAAGACCACGTTAATAGTAAAATTCACTCTTACGGTCGGGTTCAAGTTGTAAACATGAGCTTTGAAGGACGATGCCACGACTGTAAACAAAAATAAATTCAATAATATAAATAAAGTTACACTAAACAAGTTACATTTTTTTAAAACTTGCTACTTAATTTTTTGTAACATTAATATTTATGGAAAGAACATTAGAAAATTTAACAAAAGCTTTTGTAGGTGAATCTCAAGCTAGAAATCGTTATACTTTTTATGCAAAAATTGCTCAGAAAGAAGGCTTTGAACAAATTGCTGGCATTTTTTTAGAAACAGCCGAGCAAGAGAAAACACATGCCAAAAGACTATTTGAACATATTCAAGAAGTAAAAGAATTAATGAATCGCGATAACTCAGAAATAGTAGTTGAATGTTCAAGCCCAAACAGTTATGGCACAACAACTGAAAATTTAAGAGACGCAGCTAACGGCGAAAAATACGAACATTCAGAAATGTATCCTAACTTTGCTGTCATAGCGGAAGAAGAAGGTTTAGATAAAATCGCTAAAAGATTTAAATCTATTGCTCAAGCTGAAAAACATCACGAAGAAAGATACTTAAAACTTTTAAAAGAAGTTGAAGCTGGATCTGTTCATAAAAAGGGAACTGAAACTGTTTGGATTTGTCGAGAGTGTGGGTATATGCACGTTGGCAATGAAGCACCAGAGGTTTGTCCTAGTTGCGATCATCCTCGAGCTTATTATCAAGTTCAGAATGAAAACTACTAACTTGGGACAATTGAACTTTTATGTATACAAGTAAAATAATAAAAATAATAGAATTGGCTGAAAAAACTTTAGCCATTCAATTGACTAAACCAAGTGAATATATATTTGAAGCCGGTCAATTTTTTCAGATTTACATAAAAGACAAAAACAATAATTTGCTCAGTCGTTATTTTTCAATTTGTTCAGCTCCAGCTGACTCAATCCTTGAATTTGCCACTCGATTAACTGGTTCTGACTTTAAACAAGCTTTGCTTAATAAAAAAATTGGTGATGAAATAGAATTTACCAAGGCTCTAGGCAAATTTACTTTGCCAGAAAACAAATTAAAGCCAACTGTTTTTTTGACTGGAGGAATTGGTATTACACCATTTCTTAGCATGCTTCGAGAATTAAGAAATCAAGGTTTTGATCGAAAAATATATTTATTTTACTCAAATAAAAGTACTGAGTCTACTGCTTACTTGAAGGAAATTAAAGAAATAGCAAACAATAATTTTGAACTGATAATGACCATGACTAATGATCCTACTTGGTTGGGAAATACTGGCTATATTAATGAAGATATAATCATAAAAAATGTCGATAACTTTTTAGAAGCAAATTATTTAATTGCTGGTCCACCAGCAATGGTCAAGGCAATGATTGAATTAACTAAACAAATAAAAATTACAACTAATCAAGTCCAGTCTGAAGAATTTTCAGGCTACTAATAATAAAAAATATGAACGTTCAAAACAATAATGAAATTTACAAATGTTCAATTTGCGGAAACATGGTCGAAGTAACTCATGTTGGTGGTGGAGAATTAGTTTGCTGTGGTCAACCAATGCAAAACCTAATTTCGAAAACTGAAGATCAAGGATCTGAAAAGCATGTACCAGTTATTGAAAAAACTGAAACTGGAATTAAAGTAAAAGTTGGAGAAGTGCCACATCCAATGGAACCAGATCACTACATTGAATGGATTGAAATTTTAGCTGATGAAAAATCTTACAAAAAATTTCTCAAGCCTGGCGTGCCAGCAGAGGCAGAGTTCTGTATCAAAGCTGAAGAATATACTGTTAGAGAATATTGCAACTTACATGGACTTTGGCAAGCTTAAAATGAAAAAATAAAAGACCGTTCTACTTTTGACTAGAACGGTCTTTGTTTTGTTATTATGCTCCTGGAGAATAGTAACTAGGAGCTTCAATCTTTAGACAATCAGCAAATAGAACTGTCAAAGTTTTGACCAGTTGCAAACCGAATTGATCTACCCAAGGCTGAATATCATCACGTTTAGCAAAACAAGATGCTCGATAACTGCCACAAACGATCCATATTTTAGCAATATCTTTTTGAAGTTCACCCCAAACCTGAGGATTACCACAAACAAAACCATTACCCTTAACTTTTTTAACTGCCAAAGCCTTGTAATCACCCTCTAGATGACCTAGATTACAATCCACAATACCACGCGACCCAAAATCTATACACAAATCTTTAATCGCCTTGTAAGCTTCATTGTACAAAATTGGGATAGCCAATATATGTTCACTATATCGACTTTGATCCGTTAACAAAATATTTGTATTACCTGAATTGACCAAAGCCGAA
Organism: uncultured Gammaproteobacteria bacterium; assembly: GCA_964434235.1. Lineage (GTDB taxonomy): Bacteria > Patescibacteriota > Patescibacteriia > UBA11705 > JABHMO01 > JABMRF01. The sequence continues at coordinate 6,433 of CAYSUN010000034.1, forward strand.
TAAAATTTTTCTCTTTCGAATACACCCAATTGGTCGGAAATAAAATTCAAATATTTGTATAAATCCTCTAAATACTTTCTTAATGTTTTAGTTTCAGGTGAATCCCAATATCCAAGTTTTTCTCCACAAGAGTCTTTGTTGGCCAAAATATCAACAATCAACTTCATAGACTTTTCGTCAATATGATTAGAGATATACGACTTACGAATGAAGTATCGCAAAAACTGTTGCCAAGCAACTTTTTGAACAGCCAAACTTTCCTTGCTTCGTTCGTCCCAAATATCGACAAAAAATTGAATTACCACATGCAAATCCAAGGCCATACTTGAATCATACACTGGCCGAACAGCTCGAATAAAAGCAATTTGTTCTTCCTCAATCTCTGATTCATAAAATTTCTTTTTTAATTCAACAAAGGACAGTTTTTTATCTCTATCTTTTCGTACATTTCCACTCCAGCCAACATTTGGATTTCCCATCAAACACCCCCATTATTAACCTTGAACATTTTGTCGCTTTTTGCGACAAAAATAGCTTAACAGATAATTATTATTTTACAAGGCAAAATTTTACCAAAGGTTTGATCTAGGTTTGACAAAAAGTAAGTTTCATTAAATAATATGTAAGCTATCTTCCTTACTTGAAAATTTTACTTAAATATAGTATACTACCCATATAATTATCGTTAAACTATTAAACATATGAACAAAAAAGATTTAGATGAAATCAGACAAGACTTACTTGAACAAAAGACAACACTAGAAAGTGAACTTTCTAAATTTGCTAAACAAAACCCCAATAACCCAGATGATTACGAAGCTCAGTTTGAAGACATTGGTGATGACGAAACTGATAATACTTCTGAAGTTGCTCGCTATGGGTTAAATTTAAGCTTAGAAAAAACTTTAGAAAAATCACTTCGTGATGTCAACAAATCTATAGCCAGAATTGAAAAAAATGCTTATGGAAAATGTAAGTATTGCGGACAAGAAATTGATGTAAAAAGATTAAAAGCTAGACCAACTTCAAGTGCCTGTATTTCGTGTAAAACAAAATTGAAATCTCTGTAATTACAAAATGAAAAAAACAGCTTATTTTTTAATTTGTTTTTGCGTAGTCATACTTGATCAATTAAGTAAAAATTTAATATTAAAAAAAGTCCCAAATTCTGGGATTTTTTTGTTTCGAGAAAACCTTAAGCTAGAAGTTCTTTATAACAATAACCTAGCTTTCGGAATACATTTATCTAAGTTTTTGATGATAACCTTTATCCTGATAGCAATTTGCTTAATTTTTTATTTACTTATTGATAGCCACCGAAACAAACAGTACTTTTCTGGTTTTGTAATCAGTCTAGTTTTAGCTGGAGCAACTTCTAATCTGATTGATCGAGTAATTCACAATGGAGTAATTGATTATTTTTCTATAACAGTCTATAATTTTACTTGGCCAAGTTTCAATTTTGCTGATGCAATAATTGTTATTGGTACAATTTGGTATATAATTTTACAATTCAAAAAAACTAATGAAAAAAATATATGAAAAAAATATTCAACTTAATTTGCATATTAACTTTACTCACAATTTTCATACCAATCAACCAAACTTCAGCTCAAGAAAATGACAAAAAAATTGAAGTTTATGTTTTCACTCAGCAAGGTTGTCCGTTTTGTGCGAAAACTTTAGCCCTGCTTGAAAATTTAAAAAATACAGACTTTCCAAATCTTATAATTCACGATTACGACTTAAAAAGCAACCCAAATTATTACAAGAAATTCGTTCAATTTGCTTCTGTTTACAAAGTTTCAACTAACACCGTACCAATAACTTTTATTGATAAAATGGCAATTGAGGGATTTGAAGAAAATACCATAACCAGCAAAATAGAGTCTTGTTCCTTGCCTGTTACTAATTGCATTAATCCTGATACTTATGTGCAAGAACAATTACCAAGCATTGATCAATCAGCGAGTCCAATCGAAAACCAAGGAAAAAGCACCATCGGTTGGATAGTTTCATTCGTCTTGCTAGTCGGTGCTGGTTATTTAATCTACAGAAAACTAAACTAGCTAAAATAATTACGCATAAAAAAACTGGCCCAAAGGTCAGTTTTTTATTTGAAATTTACTCTATTTTTAGACAAACCATTGACAAACTTTCAACTATTTGCTATTATATATTATCTAGTTCTTTAACTATCAACGCTCAAAAGGAGCAAAAAATGACTGACAAGAAAAAGCAGAATTTGTTCATGGTTGGATTTGCGATTGCGCTAGGAACCTTCATCGGGTTTTTTGCAATTAACGAATTCCTGAATGAAGTTTCACCTTGGCTTTCTCCACTCGGGGGCTTGCTGGCTGGGGTAGTGGCTTGGGTGGCCAACGACATCAGAACGATTCTTCAAGCTATCCCAAGAGCCTACCGTTCAACCATCGAAAGCATGAAGAAAACCCAAGTCAAGATGAAGTCTCTTCACTTCAATGGCAAAATCATGGCTAAGGTCTTTTGCTATATGTTCAGTTATTTTTTCTTTTTTTCTCTCTATTTTCTATTACTCCCAATTGCTTTTGGCATACCCCAAAATATTACAATAAATCTATTGACTGGTATATTCATTTTTGGCGTTATTGCAGGAAGTACAGCTGAATTATTCGTTTCTCAACACAAGGGAGTAAATGAAAATTCTCCAATCTATAAATCAGCAAAAGATTTAGGGACTTACTTTTTCCCGCCATTCATACTTTGGAAAATCTTTAGCAATACTATGCCCTTCCTCGGTAAGTTTATCTTGAAGTTCAGCTACAAGTTTTACAAGCTAACCCACACCGAAGATCGTGGCATCTGCTTTATTGATTCCTTTGTTATGACTATGGTCGCCTATTTTTCAGGACTTTTCTTCAATTCCTGGATTGCCGGTAGCCCGCTTGTCCACGCGTTGACGTTTGCTCTTTTGGGATTTCTCTTGGGAGTTCTGGATAAGGCCAAGGTTAGTCCTTGGATACTTTCTCCTGAAAGAAAGTTCTCTCGTTCTTTCTCGTAATTTCATTCATCTCCACCCTGACCTAGTCAGTGGTGGAGTTTTTTTTATAAACATTTCTCACTGTAAATTTTTAATAACAAAATAAAACTTATCAACCGCAAACCTTTGACTTAATCTTTTAATAAATTTAAAATACTATAATGGCTTTAAATATTAAAACATCGAACATGGAACATAGAGCATCAAATCAATAAATCTCCGACGTAAAGTACGGAGTCCGTATAGCCTATGGCTCATCGGACACTAAAACATAAAAACAAGAAAACAAGGAAAAGAAGGATTCAAGTAACGAGTAACAAAAAAAAATTATTACTTAATACCTGCCTGCCGGCAGGCAGGCTTAACACTTACTTTTTACTTTTACCCCGAACTATAACGACATAAGACGTTAAGTTCAGGGCAAGCCTTTTAACTTTTTCACTTACTATGCTCATAAAAATTAACTCTTGCGCCAATATTGGACTTAATTGCGAACTGGTTGAAGTAGAAACTGACCAAATAAAAACTGATCAAACTAAATTCATTATTGTTGGTTTACCAGATATTGCTATTCAAGAAGCCAAAGAAAGGGTTCGCTTGGCTATAAAAAATAGTGGCTATAAAATTCCAAGATTCAAAACAATCGTAAATTTAGCTCCTGCTGATTTAAGAAAAGAAGGACCAGCTTATGATCTTGCAATTGCTCTTTCTGTTTTGCAAGCAACTGGACAACTTAACATTCAAACAGAAAATAGTATTTTTGTTGGTGAACTTGCCTTGGACGGATCAGTCCGGCACATTAATGGAATTCTGCCAATTGTAACTTATGCCAAAGAAAAAGGTTTTAAAAATATTTTTATTCCAAAAATAAATTCACAAGAAGCAATTCTTATTTCAGGCATAAATATTTTTCCAGTTGAATCACTAAAACAAGTTGCTAATCATTTAGAAAACTTCGTCCCAATCCAACCATTACCAGCAAAAAATGTTTTTTCTTTTATCCAAGATTATAAATTTGATTTAGACATGGCTGATGTGCAAGGACAAGAACAAGCAAAAAGAGCTTTGGAAATTGCAGCTGCTGGAGCACATAATATTTTACTTAGTGGACCTCCTGGTTCGGGCAAAACACTTTTAGCTAAATCATTTGTTTCAATCTTGCCACCGCTAAGTGATAAAGAAATACTAGAAGTAACAAAAATCTACTCAGTCGCCGGCTTACTGCCAAAGGATCAACCCGTGATTATACAAAGACCTTTCCGCTCGCCTCATCACACAAGTTCTGGCGTGGCTTTGGTTGGCGGTGGTCGCTTGCCAAGGCCTGGAGAAATTAGTTTAGCGCACAGAGGCGTTTTGTTTTTAGATGAATTCCCAGAATTCCCAAGAATCGTTTTAGAGAATCTCCGCCAACCGCTGGAAGATGGCGTGATTTCTATTTCTCGTGCTCAATCAACGTTAACATTTCCAGCTAATTTTACACTTGTGGCCAGTCAAAATCCTTGCCCGTGTGGTTATGCTTCTGATCCAGACAAGGTTTGCACTTGCACAACTAATCAAATCTTAAATTATCGCAAAAAAGTTTCTGGCCCAATTCTAGATCGCATTGATTTGCATATTGAAGTACCAAGAGTTTCTTTTGAAAAGCTTCAAGGCAATATAAAAAATGAATCTTCTGACGCCATCCGGCAAAGAGTAATTTCTGCTCTAAAACATCAAAGTCAACGCTTTGTTAATTTAAACTTTTTGTATAATTCAGAAATGGGACCAAAAGAAATTAAAGAGTTTTGCGAACTTGATCAGATAAGTATAAATTTATTAAAATCAGCCGTTGAACGACTTCATTTGTCAGCACGCTCTTATCATCGAATATTAAAAGTTAGTCGAACAATTGCTGACCTAGAAAATTCTAACAACATTTTAAGTAATCACATTGCCGAAGCTCTTCAGTATCGCTTTGCTAATTAGAATTAAAAAATGATAATCAAAAAACCACTTTAACAAAATGCTTAAGTGGCTTTTTTAATATTTTATTCTTCGACTGATTCAAGTTCTATTGTAAAATATGGTTCATCTGGCAACTCTTCTGGCGAGGTTACTCCATATTTTTTTAATACAGCGAAACGACTATCCCAACCTGGGCCTGGACCCTTTTCTGGTGTTTGATGTGAAAAATATTGCTTAATAGTATAGCCAGTATCACAATTTACTGCTCGATAAACTTGACCATCAAGTCGAACCAAATCTCCATCCTCGAATGGCCCCTCAGTTAAATAATCTTTTATTTTTTGGTTTTGTTGTCCAAGTTTGTTTAATTCTTTTTCCATATAAAATATAAATTATTCATTTTCCAATCTACTTCATATTCCTAAGCATGGTCTTCATTCATCTCTTTCCAATTCCAATACCGATCTTTGTTGTAATCAATTTTCCGCAGTCAAACATGTGCCGTAATGTATTATTGACAAAAAAGCACCTTCGTAATAATATACATCTAAGCTCAGCAGAACAATGACTGAAAAGGAGGTGTCTAATGAAAGATCTCATTGGCAAAAATTTAGCTGATTGGCGACTGGAAATCTGGTATGAGTTAAGACTTTCCACTAACGAGCGTGGTGCTTACGATGTCGCTGGGTATTTTACTGACAAGAACTTGGCCAACTCAACAGGAAAAAACCAAGCTTTTTATGGTAGTGACGGAAAGGTAGCTGAAGTGCTTGTTTTAACGAAAGATGGCACAACGGGATTCATTGTCAACGGTGAACAAATCAAACTCAGAGAACAGGCTACTATCAGAGCTGAGGCCATTGCAAGAGCCAAAAGCAAACTTACTGCTGAGGATAAAAAACTTCTCGGAATTGAGTAAACTCAACTCG
>CAYSUN010000035.1:0-12239 GCA_964434235.1 uncultured Gammaproteobacteria bacterium
TAAATTTAGTATAAATCATTAATATTTTACTGTCCAAAGATGTTAAAGAGCCCTACAGGTGTTGACATTATTGTGCCAGTATGCTATATTATTTTGTTAGTTCTTAAAATTTTCTAGTAGCCTGTACGCCAATGAGCCCATAGCTTAATTGGTAAAGCGAATCATCTAATCATCTTTCGTGACTGGACATTGCCGTTATCTAGTTCTGAGTCTAAGGCTTAGTGACAACGTTGGGGAATCAGTGAGGAGCCTGTGAGCCTTCGGTATGACCCCTAGAACGAATCTTGTCTTTACGAAGACAAGACATTACTCATGATAATTGGTTATGCCTTTATTATCCAAGTAATAATCGTTCTAAATGCCCTTTGGGCAACGTGCGACCACCACAAAAAGGTCGCCACTAGGTGGAAGACGGTAACGGAAGTCCAGTCACCCCGCCACGTCGCCAGATAGACCAGAAGCTTCTCAACTTTGATGGAGAAGCTTCTGGTCTCTGGTTTTTCAAGAAAGGCGGAATTTAAGCTCTGTTTGATATGCTCAATTAGGGATTAGTAAAATATCCTGATTGAAATCAAGTAGGTCGAGTTATTTCTTTCCCTGGGCTCGTAGCTCAGTTGGTAGAGCAGCGGACTTTTAATCCGCTGGTCGCTGGTTCGAATCCAGCCGGGCTCACTAGTTTTTTCCCACTGGGGCGTCGTCCAGCGGTAGGATATCGGGTTTTGGTCCCGAGAATCAGAGGTTCGAATCCTCTCGCCCCAGCCATAAAAGTAGTCAATCTCATTGACTACTTTTTCTTTACGCCCAAACATTGACATTATTATACCAACATGCTAATTTAACATGAAGTTCCATCAAGCAAAAAGGAGACTGCTATGGAAAAAATATTTCTACTAAAAAGAACTGATACAGGTGAATGGCTGACTTTATGGATCGACGGCTGGCACTGTACTCCGTGCAAAAAGCACGCTACGCCGGTCAAGCTGAGTGATCCGCGAGTACAACGTTTGCTCGGAATGCCCAGAAATACCTTTGGTTTTATGTCAATAAGAAAATTCCCCACAAACAAGCGGAGAATTGGTCATGAAACAAATCATCTTAGGACTTGTGCTAGCTCTTGTGCTCGGCGTCAGCGTTTCCGGATGTCGCTGGATCGCGCCTAATGCCACAAAAGCGCTAACTGAAGAAAACCAGTACGAAGAAATGCAAGGACAAACTAAGCTCCTCGAAGAGCAAAACAAACAGCTGAAACGTATTGCCGACAGTCTGGAAATTATGGCCAAGCAATAACGCACCTGACTCGGACATTGTCCGAGTCTTTCTTTTTAGGCAGAATTATAACAGCGAATCAATTTAAAAACATAACCTGCACACACTCTGGACAATTAAGACGACTTAATATAAAATCAATTTACGAGTATATTTCTGACAACCAGAGACCTGGAGGAAAAATGAAAAACAACCTTGCACCGATTAGAGAAGAAACCCGTATGATCATTAGAATTTTAAAGGAATTGTCAATTGTTTCGACCTCTCATGTTTTAATAGAATTGAAAGATTGGAACAATCAGAGAAAAACCAATGAAAACAATCCGCGTAATATCACTCCAGCAATGTCATTAGATTCACAAACCGTTTGGCAACGTTTTCTAGAAAAAGTCCGCGATAAAGAAAAAGAACTTGAAGTTGAAGAAGGTTATCTACCACCTGAAGACTGGTCACAAATAGATAAAATCGGAGAAGGAATTGGCGACATTTTCTCAACAGAAAATGGAGAATTTGATCGTGCTGGTGGACTAGCTTTTCCATTCGGCACTTTAATCGGCGCTCGAATGTTCGGTCCTCTTGCTGGAATTGGTTGCTATGGCAATGGTGACTGGGAGTTCCCAGTGTTTTTCATTATCTATATTGGCACTGATGATCAGTTTCATTCTTACGTTCCAAAAAACGGAAATACTTTCAATCACAACAGCATTCAAGCCTTTGGCAACAGCGATGATGATTTTTCTTATCTAACAAGCTGGGCAATAGTCAATGGGTCAAGTGCTGAACTTGATGAAAATATTCTGTTTGAAAACGTTAAACTGATATTCAATGAAAAAGAAATTCTACTTGATATCGCCGAAAATGTTCATGTTATAAAATAAAACTCACAAGCAAAATGCGTTACTCATAGTAACGCGTTTTTTGTATCTTTAGGCATAGTTATTATATGCCTCAAGTTTAGCAGAAAAGTGCAATATGTGTGTGCACATTACCAGTCACCCTTGACAAAGGTCTTTGCCTTAGATAAACTTAAATCGTCCATTTCAAATTACCTTTTCACTGGCAAACAAGGAGAGACGCCATGAAAAAATTACCATTTGTTCTTTTGGGCTTGTTTCTGACCCTTACTTGCGTATTAGCAGACAACAAGGCCTATGCGCGACTTGATCTGAACCCGAACGGTGAAATCGAATGCATTGAGACTGCTACAGATAAATCTTGCGTCAATTCACAAACAATCACAATCGACATAAAAATGTATGAAAAACTACTAGAAGAAAACGAAACTCTTCGTCAAGATATTGAAACTTACAAAGCTCTTGAAGCCTTTTGGGCAACAGAGGTGCTGTCAGCGACGCCACAACCCAAGCCATATCCCACAAACTGAGACTTTCAGGGGCGCCTGTCGCCAACTGGTCAAGTCGCTTTACAATAATTAACGCTCACTTCACCCGGACATTGTTCCGGGTTTTTTCTTGACAAAACAATGGAGGCTAGACAATGACAAGTCGAGTTGCTACGCCCTTTCACCAAGAAACGATTGATACACACAACCAATTAAATCTCCAATTGCGACGACGTGCTTTTTGGATAAATCTATTAACTTTACACTGGCATCTTTTAAAATCAGACCTAGAAATAATTTCATTCTATAAGACCTTGTTTAAAAAAAGCAAAAAAAAGTAATCAAACCAGGCGACTCATCAATGAGTCGTTTTTTTATCTAAATAAATTTTCCTAACAGAAAAAGCCCGAGAAAATTCCCGAGCTTTGCACTTTATTTTTTCAATCTCTTCAGTACGTTCTCATACAACCCTATCGGGATAGTAACTCCATCCTTAGGTGGACATTTACAATTAAAGGCATTACAAGAACCGGCTAAATATTTCGACCAAATTTGAGACAAAGGCTCTTCCTTTACGTTTCCAAGCGAATCGGTCGACCCAGGACACATAACCACGTTGCCGGTCAGAGAAACATACAAACCAGCAGCAATCTGATTACAGGGATGAACCCCCGGTAAAACAGATAGACCTTCGCGAACAAGCTGAACTTGCGTTTGCACGCCGTGTTTTAGGTTCCACTTATAAATACGTTCCCACAAATCTAACTTACCACTATCAGGAATATCATGTTGAGCCAGAAAATCGCCATCAATTTGTTTTCCACTGACCATCAAAGCTGCGGTAATCGGATAAATGTTTCTTTTTCGCGACCAAACATAAATATCAAACACCTCATTAACTGTTAACCGGTTAATGGGATTCGAACACGTAGCTAAACGCGTAGGAACCTCACTCGCAAAGCCAGACTCAACCAAATTGATCAATGCCTGATCCCTGACCAACGAATGTCCACTTTTCCCTACACGCAAATCTTGCAGTTTAGGATCGAACGACTGGAACTTCAACATAAAACTCGTTCTCAACCCAAATAATTCTTCACACAAATGTTTAGCACTGCGAATTCCGTATTGTCGATTAATAACTCTCGCTCTTTCATCGTCACCCAAAACCTGTCCGGCAGTGAACACGGCCAGTCCAACACCTCTCTCTGACAGATCTCTGGCAAAACGCAGAAAATTTGAACTTTCCGTTGGTTCGCCTTTGCCACAGATTTTAACTGAACGAAGACCGAGTTCAATGGCCTGATCAACCACCGCCAACATTTGGGCATAACTCAAATCTCCCGGACAAATCTCATCGATTACATTAACTTTTCGATAACAATCAGGACAATTCAGCGAACAATAACGCCCAAAATCAAAGTCCAACATTAACAATCGACCCACATTGTCACGAAGCTCAGCTTCAGTGAAAAACCCCCAATACTGAATGCGATTATCAAATTCCTGTGGAAATTTATCCGGAAAAACTATCGGGATTTCAGCTATTGTTTTCATTTGAACACCTCCAAATACGGCGGTAGAGCCACCGGCAGTTCGTGATCATTGTCAGTGTAAAAAACAGAACAAGCACACATCTGAAAATCTTTCACCCACTCTTTATATCTTTTCGAAACAAGAACTTGCTCCAACGGCGTTTGAAAAATATTTCCAATTGCCGTAGAATTTCCCGGACAAGGAGTAACCCGTCCATCTGGATAAATCGTCACTGAAAAAATCGGCCGAAGGCACGGGCCTTGCGAAACCATACGTTGCGCATAGCACGGCTCGTGGATATAACCAAATCTTTTTTCAACTTTCTGTGCCCGCTGAAAAAAATCTCGCGCCTCTGCAAAACTCAACCCCATTTTCTTTTCTTCTGGCGAAGTTGCCACCTGCATATACTGCTCAGCATACGGGATAATTCCCAGATGACGCATAGCCGGAATAAAATCAAATAGCACTCTTTCGACGTTTGATCGAATAACCGGAATTTCCACCCCAAGACGATTTTGCTTTTGCAATCCCAGCTTGAGAGCATAATCCAGCGATTCCAATGATTTTCGAAAACCATTAATCCTGACAATTTTGTTGTGTTCAAATTCTAGTGTATCTCGCAAGGAAAAAATCAAACTTACCGGAAGTTGATAAAGTTCATTAAGAATTTTCGACGTCAATAAAGTTCCGTTGGTAAAAATCACCAGCTTGAATCCGTGATTAACCACCAAGCGAATATATTCCATAAAATCCATTGGATAATCCGGTTTTCGCATGATGAAAAGTTCACCCAGCCCAGCATAACCGATTGTTCGCACTCCGAAACTTTTCAAAGTTCGCAAAACTTCATTCAATCGCTCCATCGAATAAAATTCTCCGTGATTAGTTTCTTTTTCCTGTTTATCATTGCTCGCATAACAACCAGCACAACGCTGATTGCATCTAGTCGGCAACATTAGCCAGGTCAACAAAAGCCTCGGAGCCTTTTCTCGTCCAACCGCCCAACGCAAATTATGTTGACGCGTCAGCTCAGCTTCCTCCGCTGAGAGAAAATCATCTCGCAGTTGTGGCATTTCGCGGGATGGTAAATCATTTTCAGGGATTAAGTGTCTGCCGACTATTCGTAAACCGTTTTCATCATCAATCAAAACATTCTTAAGCATTGACCATTCAATCATGTCGGCCATGTCGGCTCCTTTTGTTTGTGATTTTCTTTTTAAATTCCGCCCATGGCTTCGCACAAAATGTCGACCAAGCAAACCAAATAGCAATGCCCAACATGACTTCAATGGCAATTGCCAAGAGCAAGGAATAAATAAAAAAAACAACGTTGATCGAAAAAATTGCTTTGATCTTGATTAGTGGTTCCAAAAGACCAAACACAATAGCTTGAGCAACAAACACCAGAGTAAGCACAAACAAACTGCCAGCCACCCAGAGCAGAACCGTCAAAACTTTACCAAAAACTTTATCCAAGATTTTACTAAGCATGCTTTCCTCCTCTCTCTTGTCAAAGAACAATCTCATTTTCTAAAATCTAAATTTATAAATTTCAGAAGAAAAGGCCCAATTTTTTAAATTGGGCGTTAAATTTAATCTACCACTGATACCGACCTGTCTGAATCCACTTTTTGAATCTTTCTTCACCCAAAAACTCACGCTCCAAATCAAGTTTGGCCTGCATAAGTTCACTTGGAGAAAAATAATTTGTTCCATGGGGGCTAGCGTTTAACTGATACATTTCGGGAAATTCTTCAATTGAATATTCCAACCGGTCTTTCTCTTTCGTCCAAAGCCTTGTTCCAGGAAAAATATTGTACATATATGGAGCAATCAAAATCCTCACGCCAAAACTCTCAACCAAAGCTTTGATACGACGCAACCTTTTTCGCGCAAATTCTACTTGATTTGGGCCATCAGTCGCCCTTCCCAAGATGCAAGAAAAACTTAAATATTTTACATCTTGCCTACAAATAGCCTTAATAACTTCTAGCTCTTTCTCAAAAGACAAAAGCTTACTATTTATTGCTGTGGTATTTTCTTCCTGCAAAAATTCCACTGGAGTATAATGACCATAACAACCAACAAATTTTCCACTGATTGTACTATGCCCATATAGTTCAGAAATTAAAACAAAATCAGGCTCATTCTTTTCCTTGTCCCAAAGATCTGAAATTACCATCCCTTGTGCGTATTCAAAAGGAAAACCATACGCCTTGATCATTCTGATATAAGCAATCAAAAGATCTCTTTGCCCCAGCTTAATCAAAGAACTCAGACTGTCATCCCAAATGTTTATCGATTCAATCCCAAAGCTTTTGAAATATTGCAATTCTTTTTCAAGTCGTTCTAAAGATTTGAACCGAAGTCGACCATACTTTCGCGGAGTTGTGCAATAGTCACAAGATTGATTACATCCACGTGTAATAAAAAGTGGCATAATAGGACGCTTTACATCAGAATCAATAAAATATTCAATTGGCATATTCCATAAAGGTATGTCGCCATTCAAAAGGTCAATGGCTGGCAAGGGTTCTTTATCCAAATCACAATTTCTAGTAATTCCAGTATCAACAATCTGACCATTTTGAATATATGCCAAACCATTAATTCCCGAATAATCTTGTTTGTGAATTAAAGAAGTAATCAACGCTGGTCCTACAAGTTCCCCTTCACCGCGAATCACAAAATCAATCACACCTGATTTCAAATAAAAATCATAACGAAAGATCGCCTCAGTTCCACCAATAATGATCCTTAAACTTGGATTTACCTTTTTCGCAAAACGAGCAAAATCCAAAGCAATATTTGACCATGACGTCGGATTAATACTAAGTCCTAAAAAATCTGCTTCTTTGAGTTGATCTTCAATCTTTTCAAACGACATACCCATTCGCGAAGCAATTATTTTACCATTTTCAAAATTGAATTCACGATAAGGAATAATCGTTTCCTGATTATGAATTTTCATGTCAATAACTTGGACTTCCAATCCTTGAACTTGTCTTAATATTGCTGCTACTAAAAGCGGACTTGGCTTCGGATAATTAGTTCGGATCACTGAGCAAACAACATCTTCACAACCTTCTCTTTGCCAGAGTAAATGCAAACTTGGTAATTCAACGTGTAGATAGTTCATCTTCGCCTCCAGTTGTATTTATTAAAGAACACTGAACTAAACACTTAATTATACAAAGCTTAAACAGCACTGTCAATAATCTAGACTTCAAAAAACATAATAGAAATAAAATAACATGAAATTATCTATAAAATTACACAATTTTGACAAAGTTTATTTACCCTGATACAATGTCTATAATATAGACAAATATGCAATATTTACTTGATTCGCTAACCAATCTTGGAATTCAAAAAAAACAGGCCAAAGTTTACCTTGCCTGCTTAGAATTAGGTTCAGCAACAGTTCAAGAACTAGCTGAGAAATCCAATGTAAAAAGAACAAGTATTTACAATTTTTTAGAAGACCTTAAAAGTTTAGGTTTAGTTAGTGAAATAAAAGAAGGAAGTAAACTTTTGTTAGTGGCTGAAAATCCGACAACAGTTATTAATAAAGCTGAGAAAAGAATTGAACAAGCCAGAAACAATTTGCCAGAGTTTTTAAGTATTTTTAACCAACCAACGAATAAACCAAAAGTAAAATTTTACCAAGGACTTGAAGGTTTGCAAAAAGCTTATGCTGATTACGCTGTTCAAGATGGAGAAATTTTTGGTTTTACTGACTATGAGAAAATGTTTGAAACTTTACCTGAAGATTTTCTTTGGTCAGCTGGTCCAGAAGAAAGAATCAAGAAAAATTGTTTTTTTTATAACATAGCCAAATCTGGACCAAAGGGAAAATTAGTCCAATCAAAAGACAAAGAACAATTAAGAGAAACCAAATTGGTTAAAAATATACAATTTGAAACTGAAATTAATATTTATAGTAACAAGGTTTCACTCATTAGTTTCAAAAAACCATATACTGCCGTTATAATTGAAGATCAAGCTATTGCTCAAACAATGAAAAGTATTTGGGATTTGGTTTGGGGTAATATATAGCTACAAATTACGAATCTATTGCAAATCTACGAATCTACGAATTACTGATATTACAAATTACTAATCTATTACGAATTTACAAATGTCGAAATTTACAGTTAAATATATTTTAATAAGTAACATTCGTAATATTTGTAAATTAGTTTTACCTTTTACCATATGAAAATAGCTATCGACGCTCGCATGTACGGCGCTACACAATTTAGTGGAATTGGCACCTATATTCAGAAACTAACTGATGAATTATTTAAAATTGATCAAGAAAATGAGTATATTTTATTTTTAAGAGAACCTGAATTTTCTAAATTTAATCCACCAAGCGATCGCGTTAAAAAAGTTCTTACTGACGTGCCTCACTACAGCTACGCTGAACAAACTCGCTTTGTAACTGAATTACTAAAATATAAATTTGATGTAATTCACTTCCCTCATTTTAATGCACCCATTCTTTTACCTAAAAAAAGCGTGTGTACTATCCATGACATTACACCTTTTTTCTTTCCTGGACACAAAGCAAAATCCGGTTTTAGAAAATGGGCTTATCGCACAGTTTTTCGTTCAACAATGCGCAAAGCACGTAAAATTATTGCTATTTCCAACAGCACAAAAAGAGATATTGTAAAAAATTTTCACATTAATGATAAAAAAATAAAGATTATTTACGAAGGTGTGGACGACAGTTTCCGTATTATAGACAATCATGATATAATATGTAAAGTTAAAGAAAAATTCGGAATTACTAAACCGTATATATTTTTCGTTGGAGTTTGGCGTTCTCATAAAAACATTGAAGGCCTAATTAAAGCTTTTAATTTAATAAAGAAAGAGCAAAAATTAGACATTCAACTAGTTCTAGGTGGACGAGAAGATTTACATTACACCAACGTTCGCCAAGAAATACAAAATTCTCCATTTAAAGAAGATATCATTACAACCGGATTTATTAAATCATCAGAATTACCTTTATTGTACAACGGAGCTGAAGTTTTTGTTGTGCCCTCATTTATTGAAGGCTTTGGTTTAATTGCCATTGAAGCTCAAAACTGTGGCACGTCAGTAGCTTCAACCAACACTTCGTCAATGCCTGAAGTTCTTGGTGAATCTGCTCTCTACTTTGAGCCAGACAACCATCAAGAAATGGCGAACCAAATAATTAGAATTTTTAACGAAGCAAACACAAAGAAAATACTTTTAGATAAAGCTAAATTA
This sequence comes from uncultured Gammaproteobacteria bacterium, assembly GCA_964434235.1. Classification (GTDB taxonomy): domain Bacteria; phylum Patescibacteriota; class Patescibacteriia; order UBA11705; family JABHMO01; genus JABMRF01. The sequence goes on from CAYSUN010000035.1 coordinate 9,413, forward strand.
AATATTACTCGATTTAGCTGGGAAAAATGCGCAGAACAAACACTAGAAATTTACCAAAACATAAACAACAAATAAACTTAAATAAGTATATGGCTAAAAAAATAGCAGCAAAAACAACAAAAAAAAGATCAACTTTAAAAAGCTCACCCCAAAAGGCTGCTAAAAACAAAATTCCAGAAATGGAAATAGACATAAACGCTTCGCTTAAATTTGATTATCCGAACGAGACATTAACATTAGGTTTATTACAACAAGAGATAGATGAACTTTTGGAATTACAAAACTTAAACCAAGGCAATACTGAAATTGAACAAAACATCACTAAGGCGTTAGCTGAATTATTACCAAACAGTGAAGAAATAGTTCAACAAACAAAACACAATAACACAATCATGATTACTAGTTTGGGAAATAGAGCTACCCACTCTCCCTATGTTTTGGACTTGTCTTCAATGATCGACAAAAAACGATCAACCAAAGAAGCAAAAAAAAGCGTGTGGGAAAAATTCCGCAATATCCAACCAAATTTTAATTTACAAAACGAAAACATTCAACCACAAACAGTCACAACTTCAAAATTACAAACAACTGAAATAAAAACCGAGTCAACCTTTACTAAAACTTCTCAAAATCAAAAAACTGTTATTACAAATCATGAAGATACTGTAATTTTCACTGATCACAAAAAGGGTGAAACCAAACACGAAGATCTAGAAGATCAATTTACCCACAAGCCATGGCACTACAATTTTAATTTACCACTTTATTGGCATCGGTCACTTCTGGCCTATTTTGCTATTTGTTTAGTTATTATTTTACCAATAAAAGTTTTCGGTCAATACAATGAAATCAAAAAATCTCAAGAACAAATAGTCACCTATGCTAATAATGCTTATGAAGATTTAAAAGTCGCTAGTTCTGAACTTGTTGACAACAACACAAACCAAGCTCAAAACAGATTTAACTCGGCCGAACGAAATTTTGCTGAAGCAAGTGCTGAACTAAACACCGTTAGCAACTCCTTAAAAACCATTATAAATTTAATTCCAACTGATAACCCAAATATTGAAGATGCTGAAAATATTCTCTCAGCTGGAGAACAAATTTCGAGCATTGGTGAATCTTTAACTAAAATATTTGCTCAATTTAAAACCGAAAAAACAGGCTATCTAACTGACAATCTAGCTACTTTACAAAATGAAATAAAAGTAATTTTACCAAAATTAAACACTTTAAATAGTAATTTACAAAATATCAGACCTGAAGCTATTCCAGATGAAAAAGTCGAACTTTTCCAAAAAATTAAAGAACAAATAAACTTAGTTTACTCAGATTTAAATGAATTTAATGAATTTACCGACTCTTTAAATTATATTCTTGGTCAAAACATTAAAAGAAGATACTTATTTGTATTTCAAAATAACAACGAACTCAGACCAACTGGCGGATTTATGGGAAGCTTTGCTTTAGTTGACATTGACCGAGGACAAATTACAAACATTGAAATCCCTGGTGGTGGAACCTACGATATGCAAGGTAATCTTTTTGAAAAGCTAGTTTCACCATATCCCCTACACTTAATAAATCCACTTTGGCAAATGCAAGACGCCAACTGGTTCCCTGACTTTCCTTCATCTGCTAAAAAAACTATGTGGTTTTACGAACATTCAGGTGGATCTTCAGTTGATGGTGTAATTGCCATTAACTCATCTTTCTTACCAAAATTACTAGACTTGACTGGCCCAATTTATTTAGAAGATTATCAACAATATTTTACTTCCGCCAACATTGTCAACGAATTACAAAATGCAATTGAGATTGAATATAATAATGAAACAGAAAACACACCTAAAAAAATACTTGGCGAATTAGCCCCAAAATTAATCGAAAAATTATTTGAACTAAAAGGCAACGACTTAATCACTCTAGCAAAAACTGTCAAAAATAATTTAGCAGAAAAAGAAATTCAAATGTACTTTCGCAATGAAGATGTTCAAAATAAAATTTCAGAATATGGCTGGACTGGAGAAATACTTGATTCATCAAAAGATTATTTAGCCGTAATTAATAGTAACATTGGTGGTGGAAAAACTGATGCCTACATTGAACAAAATATAAACTTAACAACTGATATTTACAACAATGGTGAAATCATTAACACAGTAGAAATAACTAGAAAACATACTGGTAAAATTTCTGACACCTTTGGTCAAACTTCCAACCTTGATTATCTTCGAATTTATGTTCCCTATGGCAGTCAATTAATTTCTGCTCAAAATTTTGATGATATTCCAGCAGAAGCTTTTGAAAAAGCTGAGACTTATTGGCAAGACGATACAGATTTAACCAATATTCAAGGCGACATTTGGGTCGATCAAAATACAGGCACATTTATCAACAATGAATATAACAAAACTGTTTTTGGTAACTGGATTCAAGTTGATCCAGGAGAAGAAAAAACTGTAATATTTAAATATCGTTTACCAATAACCCTTAATTTCACTGAAAACAAAAAAGGCTTTCTCCTTTTTGATGAAAAAACTCAAGCTGGTTACCATTCTCTATTTTGGCAAAAACAAGCTGGCCAACAAAATACTACTTATAATGTAAAATTCAACTTACCATACGAAATTAACTCCACTTGGGTTTATCCTGAGAACATGGCAAAAGAAAAAAACACCTTACATTCTGAATCAAAAAATAAAACTGATGAATTATTCGCATTTATAATTGAATAATTATGGGAAAAAATAAACACAAAATCAATACACACTTTTCAAGGCATGAGATAAAATACCCTGAAGACAATCCAATAAAGGACCTTGTT
>CAYSUN010000036.1:0-12144 GCA_964434235.1 uncultured Gammaproteobacteria bacterium
GGGCTTCGCCTTTAAACGCACACACCAGCTTACGCTGGTGGTTTATTCTTCTAATTGAAAAGCCACCAGTTAATAACTGGTGGCTTTGTATTTATTGTTGTTTCTTGGCTTGCAACTTCGCCAAATCTTCAACCGCCTTTTTGTATTTGGCAGACTTTTTCTTTTGTGTATGAAATATCCACTGACACAATCTAGCTGTGTCTGAATCACGATACCAAACTTTGAATTTTACGGGATACTCGTTTTTACTTTCTTGAAGTCTTTTTACGAGATCAAGCTTAATCTTGAAAACCTTAACATTAGTATCAACTGTAGTTGGCAAGTTTTCCATGTCGGTAGAGAGATTCAAGCTCTCAAGAGCCATTGTAATTACTTGATTGGTTCCCATGTCAAGGGGCTCAATGTAAAATTGTTTTTGTTTATCTACCATTGAAACTCCTTATGAGATTGTAGAATTCTGAAAAGCAATTGTGGTGGATAAAAAATATTTCACCGTGAGTTTGTTTAAGAACTTGATCAATTATATATCCTCCATTTCCCACAACTTTTTCATTTATCATTTCAATCTCTAAGCAAAGAAAACCAAGCTTTTTAGAAATCCCATAAATTGGCTGAAAATCCCAAGGCGTTTGAATTCCTGGTTTCAAAATAACTGCACCAACTTCACTTTTCCAAAGACGTGCCATCATGATTCCGATGCTTCCATCAGAAGTTGAATATTTGAACTGGTTTTCTCCCTTTGGATCAAACAAGCTTTGCACGAAACTTGAATATTCACAAGCTGGATCACGAATCAACCAACGTTGATCTTTTAGTGTTTTACTTCCATCAATTACCAACTGCTCATGCATTTCTGGATTAGTGAAAAGTCGATGGACCTTGTCACTGTCTGGTCGATAATAAAAAATTTCTTGTGTGTTTACATCGCCCACGGCAGAAGCAATAACTTCATCATCGTATACCAGTGAAATCATAGTACCGATTCCATGCGACTGTCCGCGAGTAAAAGCTTTTGTGCCGTCAAGCGGATCGATAGTAAAATAAACTTTATTTTTTTTCAAAGTACAAGGAACAACCAAATTACTTTCTTCTGCCACGATTCCAAATTTGGGAAACACTTCCCTTAGCATTTTGATGTACACTTCTTGAGCAGCCAAGTCAGCATTCGTAAAAACGTCAGCTGAAATACCGTCATAGCCTAATTTTGCTGTTGAATTGAATGAAAGTCGGTTTTGTCGAATAACTACGATTGCTCGACGAACCAATTCTTTCAGAATCAGACCAATAGCACTGCCTGTCAGTTGCCCATACTTTCTATTCATAGCTACCTCCAGTGTAAAGAATCTTGACTTGATATAATACTAAAAAATTTGCGGTTTGTCAATCCTAATCAATTTGCGTGTTTTTTTAGAAATATTTTTTTGTTTATCAAAAAATTAAATATATTTTGTAAAGAAAGTTAACTTTTCATGATTATTAAGAATTTACATAAAATTAATCTAAAACCTAATTTATAGTCCAAATATGTAGTCATTTTTTTAGCTTATTTTAGACATATAAAGTTAAAATTCGTTAAATTAGATTGACAATTATAAAAATATATGATATCATTCTATTGAATTTATACTAATATATACATTTAGAAAAACAGTCGAGTTTCTATTTATATTAGAAATTCGTTTAATTCTAAACAAAAAATACATGACAGGTACAATCAAGAAGTTAACTGAAAAAAATTTCGGTTTCATTACTCCTGACGAAGGTGGTGATGACTTATTCTTCCATGCCAACAATCTAGTTGATGTAGAATTTACTGCATTAAAAGAAGGTGACAAAGTTGAATTCGTAGTAATCGATACTGATAAAGGATCAGCAGCTGACAAAGTTAGTAAGAAATAATTTCTTTTAACTATAAACAAAAAATCCGCGTTTGCGGATTTTTTGTTTATAAATTTTGTTTATATTAAACTTGTTCATCCATGAAGTCATCCTTCTTGTCTTTGATAAAGCCAAATAAACCTTCAAAAACCTCAATTAATAGCTTATAAGGAGCTTCGATAATAACATCCATGATAATTGCTAATAGATTAATTTTTGAGAACTTTACTGACATCCAGCGTCCGAGACTAATAAACGGCATAGAAAAGAAATCTATTAACGCTGTTATAATGTTTTGTCTTTGATTGACAATAAGTAACTCCTTGACTGGACGTCTAATTCTAATTCCAAAGAAGCTGACCAAAGTTAAAAATAGAATGAATATTAAACTACTGAAAAAATTAAAATCTAAAATACTTAATCCCCAAAATAAAACCATCAATGAAAAAATAAAGCTGAGTGCGTAAATAAAATGGAATAATGAGTTTTTTACTTTGCCATGCTTTTTAGCATCTTTCAGTTCATAATGCTTTACTTCTCCAGTATTAAAGGCAATTTGGTTTATTTCACTAATAATTTTTAGAGTATTTTCTTTCTTCGGCATTCGAATCATCATAGCGACCATAAACATCAAAAATGGTGGGAACAAAATGTTAATTGCTAGGGTTATTCTGTTTATTTTGCCAGTTAAATATATATCCATTGGCAATTCAATAATTAAAGCTAAAATCATTTTTGTAAAAAAGACATACACGATTGATCGCAAAACTCCTCGTCTTAATTTAGCATTAACACCTTTATATCTCTTAGTTACAGCTTTTTTTACTTCAGTTTCTAGCTTTTCAGGATCAGTAAAGGGTGCTTCTGGGTTTTTTGCGTTTTCTTCAATGATGTCGCGTAAAGTCCAAAAAACTATAGCCTTTTTATTTAATATTTTTTGAACTTGTTTTGCCCAAGGATGGTGTAATTGTTTTTCTAATTCTGAAAGTATTTTGTTTACATTATTTGCTATTGTTAAAATAGTTTTTTCGTCAGCATTTTGCCAATTTGGATAATATAAATTGAATAAAAGCGAACGCATCATATGTTCATCCCAACGAAATAAAACCTTAAAACAAGTTAGATAAATTTGTAATTCTTTTTCCTTTTCATCAGTAATTTCATCTGAACTGTCTTTTAAAATTATTTGATTATTGTAAACAGAAAACATGGCATTAGCCAAAGCTTTTTCTTTGTCTGGTGGAATTAAAAAGGCTTCAATTTCTACGGCCGCCATCTGCAAAAAATAATTATACATGTTCTGATCAACTTTCCCATCAATTTCTTTAATTCTTGTTAATAGTTGGTTGTATTTTTGGATTATTAAATCTATTTCATCAACCATCTTCAAAGGGATAGCTTTTTTAATGTAACCACCACGCACAAGCTCTTGAAGCAAATGTTTTGTCATGTTTTGGTGGTGAAATTTATCCAATAAATAATTTTCTGTAATAAATTTTTCGTACAAAAGTTTTCTTTTTAAAATTCGAAAAATTCCATTTTTTCTTATTAAATGTTCTTCTTGGTAATCAACAGCATTTCTAATTATTTCATAAACTCGAGCAGCTTTGCCAATAACACTGTTAACCTTTAGTAATTCGCTTTTATCTAATTCAGGCTCTTTCCTTAATAAACTTTTGGTTAGGCGAGAGATTATTTTTGACATAATATTAAATAAATATACTAATTATCGTTTATTTTTGACAAACTTAAACTGAATAAATTATAGCAAATTTTATCTATTTTGACAATTCAAGGATGAAAACAGAAAAAGCCGTAGACTTTAAATTTAAAAAACAAATACCGCTATTAAAGTTAGCGGTATTATTTAAATTAGTTTATATAAAAAGCATTATTGCACCAAGGGCAATTAAGAATAGACCAATACAAAGACGCATCCATTTTTTGTTTTCTTTTCTCCACTCATTAACTTTTTCTGGCGATAAACCAAAATATACTGCGAACAAAATTATAAGCAATGGTAATACGAAAATTAAGTTATAGATTATTAAGTAAACTAGGGCGCTCAACCAAGAATGTTTTTCTGCTAAAAGAGATAATATCGCCAAATAAACTCCGCCCGTACAAGGGAGTTCAAATAAAGCCACTAAAACACCAAGGATAATAGCTGCAGGCAAAGTAGCTTTTTTTATATATTTATTCAAAATAGCTTTTTTTGAATCAGGAATAGCCAATGTAAAACCCTTACCAGCCCAAATAATTTCTTTCAAATTGATTAAACCAAGGACTATAGATAAACAAGCAGTTAAATAATAAAAAACTTTGGTGATATGAACGCTTTGAATAAAACTTAATAAACCTAAACCTGAAAGTAAATAAACAAGAAAAACAATAGAAATATAAACTAAACCAATCAACAGCATCTTTCGTTTATTTTTAACACTCATTAAATACAAAATTAAAAAAATCAAAACCGCAAAAGCACATGGATTAAGAGAATCGATAGCAGCTGAGCCAATGATTAGCGGAACGGTAATATTATACATATTTTATTAAAAATTTTTCATTATAAATAATTTTTATACCTTCCTTTTTCAAAAAATTCGATTATGGCTTCTTTAATAAACCATGTTTTATATTTGCCATTTTCAAAATTGTCTAATATGGTAGCTAATTTTCCATTTTTGAATTGTTCCAAAAAATAGCTTGCTTGCTCAGCATTAATTTCTGGACAACCAGAACATTTTCGAACTGGTTCAATCCAATTACTTGGTTGGTAGTCCAAAACATAGGTTTCAATACCTTGAGCTAATAACTGTTTTTTGTCACTTTCTGAAAAGCCAGTTAAATCGAATTTTGGTTCTTTGTTCATATTTATTCAGTTATGATTTTAGAATCTTCAGGAATAGTTGTTTCTTCATTAAAACATGGTGTTCCACCAGCAAATAAAATATCTTCACATAAACCACTGTCTTCATTATATTTTTGTCCAGGAAATTCTCGACCATCGCTACAAGCAATAATTTTAGGACAAATCGGACAACCATGTTCTTCTGGATATGCTCTAGTAATTTTTTGATTATTTATACTGACTGGACATTTGATAATATTTAAATTTAGCTCTTCTGCTAGTGGTGCTGGCTGATCACTGGTAATTTTTGTTTTAAATAAATTATTAAATCCTTCACCTGGAAGTACAACCGGAATTATTGTGGTGTTTAGAATTATAGTGTTTTTCAATCTCTTATTCAAGACACTTTCAACCGCCTTAATTTGCTCTTCTGAAACATTTTCTTTGGCTTGAAGTGTTAGGCTAATTGTAGTTATGCCATTTCGCTCATCAGTTTTTAAGTCGGAAATTGAAACATTGGATAAACTTGAATTCACAACATCTTTAATGATCGTAGTTTTCTTTACACTTGAGGCTGTTTGAATAGTTGTTAAAACTAAAGGAATAATCATAATGATTAACAAAAGCAAACTCCACCTAAACCCTGATTTCATTTTTTCAGTTGCAGTTTCTGAATGTTGTTTTAAATTGGAAATTAAAAATAAAATGGACGCTGCAAAAGTAATAGCAATTAAATTAGACAAATATAAAAGAAAAGCCCCAGCTGCGGAGTCAAAATCACCTCGTGCCAAAGAAAGTCCAATCGTGGCTATCGGTGGGACCAAAGCAGCAGCCACAACAACTCCAGAAATGGCTGAACCTATTTTGGGATAAGTAATAATAAAAGCTCCAACAAATCCTGAGGCTAAGCCAACCAAAAGCTCTAATAGTGTTGGTGATGTTCTCGATAAAAATTCTTTATTTTCAATAGTTAGATCTGGGGCAATTAAACCGACAACAAGGGAAATTATAATTATAAGTAATGTAGCCTTAAGTATGGTAATTAAGGATTTTTGAAGAATCCCGCTTCGCCCCATGGTTATGCCGAGCGCCATGCCCAAAATTGGCCAGACCATAGGTGCTAATAACATTCCACCGATAACTACGGCTGCTGAATCAATTATAATACCAAGTGAAATTATAAACCCAGCAAATAAAGTTAAAACAAAAAAATCAAAATCCCCTTCTCCGTTGTTTTTGATTTGATTATAAACTTTTGTCTGTCGTTTTTCAGCAATAAAAAACGATTTAAATAGATGTCTTTTTAATTGTTTTGTATCTTGTATTTTTGATTCTGTCATAAAATTATTGTTATTAATATTATTATAGCAAATTAAGATAAAATAAAAAAATCGCCCATTAAGACGATTTTTAATATTAAGCTACAGAAATTAGTAAGTACGATCCAAGAAGAAAGCTGAAGACCGTGGCTACAATATAAACCCAGTCAGTTTTTAATGCCCATTTTACTGTTTTCATCATGGCTTCTGGGAAGAATAATAGATTTAAACCTTTTAATAAAGTAATCCAACCAATTAAAGTAATCACAATTCGCCAAGCATCTTGCCAAATATTGTGACTAAAAATTATTAAAAGTCCAAGAATTGAGGTTAATACACCAAACAAGAAAAGCCAGCCTTCATCATGTTTGATGTCTTTGAACATTTTGAATAAAAACTTTTTCCGAAGAAGAAGCAAGAATCCCATAATAATAAAAAATAATCCGAGAACTTGACCTAAAATAATTGATGTTGTCATGAACATATTTTTGAAGTTATTTATAATATTATTATAGCATAAATAAAAAACCACCCAAAATTTTGGATGATTTCGTGTTCTTAGTCTATATCTTTTGCAATGAAAACAATCATAGACACCATAAAAGAAAAAATTATCGTTGATACAAAAACCGCTAAAGCAACATTGGCTGGTTCTGGATATAAGCCACTAGCTACACTAGCAAACAAAACACCAACAATTGGACAACCGAAAAAGATAAAAGCTGGTAATTGATAAATTGTTATGTTGATATACCCTTGTTCGTCGAGAAACCAGAGCAAACCGCCTAAAATGATTGACAATAATACCAAAGTAATACTTAAAGCAATACCAAATGAATTTTTAGCAAAATGGAACGGACTTGGAACACCATTTCTTTGTGAAAGCTTTTTATTATCCCTAAATTCTTCTGAATCTACTTGATCAACTTCGCTAGGATCAACAGTTGAATTTTCTAATTCTCTAATTTCCTGTTCCAGTTTTTGTTTTTCTTTTTGCAAATCAAATAACTCTTTATCATTTTCATTGGAAATTGCGTTAAATGGAAAAAATGTAAATAAGACAAAAGTTAAACAGGTTGCAATTTGTAATATTTTCATTGTTCACTCCAATTCATATTTCAAAATGTGGCCATTTGCATCCTTGCCCTGTAATATTATTTGATAATTGGCAAAACTGCCATATATTGCAAAACGGCTAATATCAATCACAGAATAATTGTCACGAAAATTACCATATCTGTAGCTTGAATTTTCTTGAATGACTATTGGTGCTGGTAATACCCACTCATATACTAAAGGTTCTCTTTGTTTGGCACTGGCTAGTGATTCATCACGGTTGTTAAGCTTCCAAACCTTGAGAGTTGCCTTGTCTAATTGTGCACTCACTCCATGAGTTTCTTCAAAATAAAAACTTATACTTGCCTTTCTGCTCCAGGAATGGAGATCAAACTTAATTCGATAGAATCTAACATTTGAGACTTTTGCTTTTTGATGCTTTAGTGAATTTTTATGTTGTTTTAATGTCACGACTTCTTTTTTTAATTTTAGCATTTCTATTCTTTTTCTTTCAGAATGATTTATTTCCTCAATTCTATGTCTTTCTTTTTCAGACTCTTCCCCAACAACTTCTTTGATAAGTGGTTTCAGCTTGCCACCATAAGGACAAAATCCCGTTAGAATGTAAAAATGAATTTTATCACTTGCATCATAACAATAATAAAACAATGTGCGTCCTGATTCTGGACTAATAAAACCTTGCGCAACAGTTTCAATATTTACTTCCAAGTTTTCATTTGGATCATAATGCTTTTCTAGTGCGTAACGTTCAACTTGAGCGTCATTACACTTTTCAGCTTGATGACCATAATCATCATAAAAAGGGCTGTCGTAAACTTGAACTCTGCCTGTAACATAATTATTTGTACAATACTTACGCTCACCAGTAATTGGGTGAACAATAGCATCTTTCGACACAGTATACATTATAAAAGCGTGTGAAATATATAATCCTAACAAAAGTCCAAGACCAATTATTCTTTTGGTTTTATCTCTTTTCAAGAAAAAATGAAAAACCGTAATGTAAAGACCGATACCAACAACAAGGGCAATTGCTTTAGCTAAATAGATGTTAATTCCATAACCAAGGATCTCTTTCAATACATATGGATATAAAAGCAAAAAGCCAAACACTGGAGACAACTGAATCAAGCCAAAGATCAAAAAGATTGCCAAACCGATCAACATCAAACCTAACGTTATTCTAGTCATTTTTTTCATGACAACCTCCTATGGGTTAATTTTTAACGAACCTTCTGAATAATTGATATTATAACAAACATTAAAAAAGAGCAAGACTTGGATTTAATCTATTTTATAGCATGTCTACTAAAATAAACAATTTTATTCTTGTGATAAACATAATAAACATGGAAAACTAATTTTGCATGTTTATTAAATTTATAAACTTTAATTAAAAATATTTCTTTTTTTATCATATCGAAGAAAAAGAACCAGTGTTTTACTGGTTCTTCGTGACTTAACTACGGGTAGCGAATCCGGTCGATTGCGCTCTGAATCTCAAAGCGAGCATTTTGCAAAAGGTCCTGCAGATTCCAATCAATCAGCTTCGGCTCGTACAGATTGAAGAGTGGTACGAGCGGTTCGGGCTTGGGACAAATCAGCAGGGTTGTCCAGGGCGGTTCGGGCTCGAAAACTGGAATTTTAATGACAGGCTTTGGGCGCCATGCTGTGTCAACATCACACCAGTCCTTGTAAGGCTGGTACGGGATATTTGGCTTGTACGTCATACAATCAAGCTCAAATGCACTAAACCTCATCGGGCGTTCCAATAAACCATTGTCATAAATTCTTTCCATCGGGTTGCAAGAATAATTCAACTCGCGCATAGCATTAAATTCAGGGCTTCCGGGAATCCCGGGCATTCCAAATCCGTCTCCTAGCATGACAATCTCCTTTGTCGTTGTGAAACCGTCGATGATCAAGAAAAATACATTATTAATCTTGATCAGAAAGTCTGGCTTTGCATCTTCTAACCAAGTCGGCAATGAGGCTAAAACAGTATTCTTCCAGGCAGGTTAAGTGGAGGTCTCAAAACGAGGAATTCTAGGAATTGGTTACATTGAATAAATGGGAACACTTGCCGTTCCCATGTGTTTGTGTCTAGAACTGATCAAAACCGTAAGGTCGACGAGTCGGCAGGTTGTCAGAATTAACAACATTTCCAAATCCACGATCAAACGCATCCTGACGGATACCAAGATCGTTCAGTGCTTCACGCTCACCTGCATGCACTGCCTGGTGGGTAAACCAATCCATCGGCGTTCCCGGAACATCGGTCAAACGATCTGCATGATGCCCTAAACCGTTCATAACTAACCTCCTAGGTTAATTGGCCACTTCACCATGAAGTGGATTAAAAAGATCGTGAATCTCCAGGCTGAAATTGCCATCTCCGATGAGAACAGGTTCCAGCGGTATGCGAGTAGTAACGACAAAGTCACTTTCCTTGGGTCCGAACGGGTGGATGTGAGTGTCTCCGCCACCGACAAGAGGAATAGAGCTGGTGCCAATGAAATTCTTTTCGAACTGTTCCATAACTTTTTCCTTTGAAAGTTTGTGGTTTATTACAATTTCTTAACCATTAAGATATTGTAAGTCTAAGAAAAAGTTCCTAAAGCACTTACAAATAAACGAATGGCAAAGCGGACACCACATAGGATCTAAAGGCCTTGGTTCCCACGGTAGTTTTTCATTAAAACCACACATGCAATAAACCTGTCCACACAGAAAACAGTGACGTTCATGAATCGGAAATCCGTTCGGATGACATGAGCAATGGTGGTTTCCACAAAACGGACAGCCATTGCTATAAGGTGGAGTAAAGGTGGGTCGATCGAGATAAGTCAGACCATAATAACTAGGAGTGTCGATATACATTTTGATCTCCTTTGGTTGCAAAGAACTATTAATTTAATGAAACTTTTTAATAAGGAATTGTACTCATTTACTTTTCAATTTTATATATGTTTTGTAAAAGTATGAGTAACTTGGGTTGACTATCATCCAGCAAATGCTGTAAGCAAAATGTTAGATTGATTGTCAACTGCAATATATCGTTTATTCGAAATGAAAAATACTGAAAAATTTAAGAAAAACAAAGTATCCGCTAAATTTGCGGATACTTTGTTCTGTGTGTGTTTAATTCTTTACAATTATATATGATCAATAATTCCAATTTTTAAATCCCTAGGTTCAAATTCTACATAAAAATCCATCAATTTCCCTGATATTTTTACTCCTAAAGACTTATTTATCTTTGCTTTTATAAGTTTATCAAGTGGTGTGATTATTTTTCCTTGAAGTTCATTTCGATATTTTGCATAATTTGACTTTGGCAAATTTTTATTTTCAACAACTTTACCACCATTATCAAGTAAACACTCAATAAACTCAATTGTAGATACTTGTGAAGGTAATTCTTTTGAATTTACTTTTTCTCCAGCAACATAAATTTTATTATCAATTTTGTCTAATAATAAATCAAACTCGCTAAAATTTATGCCGTCTTTACCAACAATTTTATTGTCTTTACCATTTGAGTCCCATGTTCCTAATCGCCAACCCGCTTTGTCAACAAATTCTGAATAAATGTCTTGTGACATAAATTGTTCAACTCGAAGTCCGTCTTCTCCCCAACCATCACGCCAAGAAACAAAATCAATATGAACATCTTCATTATGTGATTTTTTTATTTCATCAACTGCTCTAAAAATGCCATTGCGAAATTTTTGAGTTTGATTAAAAGCAAAAATATTACCATCCATTTTTCCCCAGTACAAAGCTCTAATACCTATATCAACTCCATTTTTCTTCGCATAATAAGTCAGTTTACTAAATATTGTTTGTAAATTTACTGATGGCAATCCTTCAAAAACACCATTAATATTCATTAAAATAGTTAAATTTTCCAAAAATTTGTAGCTTGAATGTTTTGAAAGTTTATTTTTATATAGATCAATCATACACATCATTAAAACTACTAATTGATATGTTTGTCCTACTGCGTATTCATGCCAATATTTACCATCTAATTCCATATCTTGGAGAAAAGGTGGTAATCTTTTTGAAGTAAGATCCACTTTATCTTGAAAAATTTTTTTTACATCATCACGAATTTCATCAAATTTTGGCAATAAACTTTTATGTACATATTCAACAATCATCGGAGCATCTTTTACTGATCCAGGATGAATGCTAACCACGTCTAGAGGAAAACAACCTTCAACATCAACCAATTCTTCAAGTCTAAATCCCCATATTCTTAAATCATCAAGCTTATCTATATTGTCTAAGAAATAAGGTTTTAAATCTTTAAAGGGTTTTTTTTCACTACCAGCTCTTTCTTCGGTAAAATATATTAGAGGAGTTTTTGAATTAACAATAGCAGAAAAAGCACTAGTGCCGGCTACTCCACCATGCATTTTTAAAGCAAGAGATTTTGTTGTATCATATTGAAGTTCTCGGAATAGTTTTTCTAATTCACCCGTTTGATTAATAACATCCATTGATTTCAATGTTGGAATTTTACGCATTTCATCAACTGTGCATTTCCTAAAATATAAATAAACAGCAGCCATGGTGATTGATTCAAAGCTAGAATCCGTTCCCTTCATTTCTTCACCTTCAAATAAGTAATTAATCTGAATACCAGAGAAGTCTTGATCCATTTTTTTCTGAATTAATTTTTTAACAAAAGGAATCGATTTCTCAAAATACTCTTGCACATGTGCGCCTGTTTCAAAAAAGTTTTCATCTTTTGTTGAATATTCTAAAACTTGCCCCATTTCAATTGTTTGTTTTTTGTCTATTTTTTTTATACCAACATAAGTTTTTATTGGTAATTTTAGACGAATTAAAGGTGAACCAACGCGCCACATAATACCTGGCGATAAACTGAAAGAAAAAGAAGACGACATAACAATATCATTGTCAGCAAAAAATTTCTCATATACTTGTGGATGTTTTTTTTGTAAATGACAAAAAAGTAGTATATCACTATTTTTTTCATATGAAATT
>CAYSUN010000037.1:0-11562 GCA_964434235.1 uncultured Gammaproteobacteria bacterium
TTTTAATAAATAGATAATTTATAAATATTTAGCCGCGGTGGTGAAATTGGTAGACGCACTGGACTCAAAATCCAGCGGTAGCAATACCATGCCGGTTCGACTCCGGCCCGCGGCACCATATCCAATACCTTTACAATTTATTAATTTTGTATTACAATTTTTGCACACTACATTAACGCGGGATAGAGCAGTTGGCAGCTCGCCAGGCCCATAACCTGGAGGTCATCGGTTCGAGTCCGGTTCCCGCTACCAAATATTATCTTCTTATATATAACAACTCTCAAGTTGAGAGTTTAAGCCAGGGTAGCTCAGACGGTTAGAGCGTAGGAATCATAACCCTAAGGTCGCGGGTTCGATCCCCGCCCCTGGTACCAATTTATTCTAACAAATTGAGTTATGTGGTTTATCTTTGACTCAATAATTATTTTCATAATACTTTTTTGTTCTTACTGGATGTATGTTATCATGCGTTCTTTTTTTTATTTTAACAATCCCAAGACAAAAATTGTCCGTATCTGTTTTCTTGTTTTCTTGTTTTCTTGTTTTTTTGTTATTTCCTGGGGCAGTTTTATTGAACCAAAACTTATAAAACTTAAACACACTGAGCTTAACCTAGAACAAACAACTCAAAATGAAAACATTAAAATTGTTTTATTAACTGACTTGCATATTGGTCGATACAAAAAATCATTTTTTATCAATCGAGTTATCAAAAAAATTCAAGCTGAAAAACCAGATTTAATTCTACTTGGTGGAGATTACATTTTGGGCAAAGAAGAAAATTTTAAATATCTTTATCCATTACAAAAATTAAGCACCACGATACCAACCTATGCAATAACTGGCAATCATGAATTTGCTTTGGCCTATGATCAAGACCCTGATCGTCAAGACAAAACCGCCACCATGCGTCGACTTTTCAAAAATTGGAATATTACAATTCTTGATAATAAAACAGTTAAAATAACGATCAACAAAAACAGCTTTAACTTGACTGGCATTCCTGATATTTGGGGCGATGATGACAATCTTCACAAAGCAAAAATTAATCTTGACCCAAGAATTCCTAGTATTTTGCTTTGCCACAATCCAAGCATAATTGACAATCCTGAATCTGAAATTTTTAATTTAATTCTTTCTGGACATACCCACGGCGGACAAATTCGTTTACCTTTTTGGGGCCCAGTCTCATCTTTACCAACAACACTTGGTCGAAAAATCGACAAAGGATTATTTATGATAAAAAAAACAGCATTATATATTTCTGCTGGTTTAGGTGAGTCTGGAGCTCGAGCTAGATTGTTTAATCAACCAGAAATATCTGTCCTAAATATAAACTTATAATTATTTTTTATTAATTAAAACAAGAAATTTTTCAACTGTCTTCTCCCATGTAAAACTTTGGGAATTTTTTTTGCCTTTTACAATAAGCTGTTGGCGAAGACATTTATCTGCTAAAACTTGCTTAATACCTCGACGAATCGAATTAACATCATTACTTTCAACTAAAATTGCTGAATCATTAGCAACTTCTTGCAAAGAAGAATTATTACCAGTCACAACAGGAACACCCAAAGACATGGCTTCTAAAACTGGGAAACCAAAACCTTCATACTGCGAAGGAAAAATAAAGGCCTCACAATTTTTCAGTAAAATATTTCTTTCTCTATTACTTATTTTACCAATATATTTAATACGTGAATTTATCAATCTTTGGTTTAGGCAATTCAAGTTTTTGAAAACCAAATTATACTTCCAACCCTTATTACCAGCTAAAACAAGATCAATTTTACTTTCTTCATTCTCAAATAAATAATTAGAAAAAGCTTTTATTAAATTTAAAATATTTTTTCTCGGTTCAATTGTGCCTAAAAACAAACAATAATCGCCTTTAATTTCAAACTTATTTTTGATCGTAGTTATTTCGTCAGGCAAATAAGTGTCCTTGATTCTAACACCAGGATAGATTACCGAAACTTTATCTTTATTAATTTTAAAAATTTTCAATAAATCATTTTTTGTACATTGAGAAATGGCAACTATCTTTTTTGCTTTTCTAATACTGGCTGGGACTAAAATTTTAGTTGAAAACCACTGTTTTTCAGGAAACCAATCCGGATGTAAATAAATAGCTAAGTCGTGAATTATTAAAATGGAATTTTTATTATAAAAAAGAGGAATAACATTAGCGGGAAAAATACAATTATCCAAATTTTCACATTTAAGAAGATGAGAAAATCTAATATGATTATCCCAAAGTGGAATTTTTGAACTTTGTCTAAAAAGCTTAACTATTTTAACTCGAGAATTTGTACCTTTTATCTTGTGAACTGTTTCTGGGGAAATATCACTATAAAAAAACAAAACATAATCATTAATTTGATCATGTTTAAGTAAATTGCGAACAAAATGGTAAGTATAACGTTCTATCCCCGCTCCCAAATTTTGTTGCACATCATAAAATTTTCGACAATCTATTCCTATTTTCATATCAATGAAAAAATTCCTGCTGATAATAAAGTTACTATCAAACCAGCAATAACTACACCCAAAGAAACAAATAACAAAGCTTTTTTTCTCGGTATTTTGAAAAGAAAAGAAGCTACCGAACCAGTCCATGCACCAGTAATTGGTAATGGTATGGCTACAAAGATCATCAACGCCCACGGCCCATATTTTTCAAATTTTTTAGAAAAACTTTTTACTATTCTATTAAACCACCAATCAAATATTTTTTTAAAAAAATTTGAATTTTGACTAAGCCACTTAGCAATTGGTTCTAATAACCAAATTATAAAAATAGCAGGAATAATATCCCCTATAATTGAAATTAAAAAAGCTAACCAAGGAGTCATGTGAAAATAACCAATAGCAAATGGAATTGAACCACGCAGTTCAGTTATTGGTAACATTGACAAAAAAAGAGTTGCCCAAGCAGAGTTCATCGACGAAAAAAAATTGTAAACTGCTTCTAGCATAGATTATTTTGACCAAGAATAATTAGAATATACCCAATCGGCAATAACTTTAACATCGTAAAAACGACTATTAATATTATCACTATTCAAAACAACAATTAAAACTTGGTTTTCATTTTGTTTAATCTCAACAGACAAACAATATCCGGCCTCGGGCAAATACCCAGTTTTACCGCCAATCAATTCATAACCATATTTAGGACTATTTAAAAAACTATCCACTAAAATATCTGTATTATATATTTTTCTTAACTTTTTATTATTTAAAATATTAAATTCGTATTTGCCTTGTAAAACCGATTCCCTAATTTCATTTTCTCTCATAGCATTATGAACCAGTCGAGAAACATCAAGCGCTGTGGAAATATTATTTTCATTCAAACCTGTTGGATCAGCAAATTTAGAATTATACATTTGTAAATCTTTGGCTTTCATATTCATCAAAGACACGAACTGTGATTCTCTAAATCCTAGCGCTCTAATCATCGCCTTTATAGCATTATTATCAGACGTTACTAGCGCAGCTTTCCACAAATCAATAAACAAAACTTCTTCACCTCTATAAATATGCGGATAAGCACCAACGGTTTCATCCTGCTCCAACATTTCTACTGGCATTTGCCAATTTGGCTTTTGATCCAAAATCACCAAGGTTGTCATTAATTTGGTAATGCTAGCAATCGGTTGCTGAACATTACTATTTTTTTGTAATAAAACCTTGCCACTATTAACGTCTATAGCCACAAACTTATCAGCATTAACTACAACTCCGACATTTTCTTGATTTATCCTCTCTGGTTGCGATTGAACACTTTCTCCAATACCCAAAAAGGAAATATCTGAAGCATAGATATTACTAAACGGTTGTAATAATAAAAGTGAAAGAAGTAAATTTACAAGCATTTATTAATTGATTGATTTTGACTTAGGCCCTGGAATGTTACCATCTTGATCTGTTTGCTTTTTAATTTTTTTTACAACTGGAAGATCCGTACGTACATAATTTTCTTCAGCATCAACATCTCTAAAATTAAGACCTGGAATTGATGAAACTGTTTTATTTACTAGATCTGAATCAGTTCTATCAATCATTTGCCTAACAACTTTTAAAGCTTCAGCAACCCCCCTTTTTTGTTCTTTCAACATAGCTAATAATTTTTCCTCATGACCGGGTTTAGCCCTTTCTAATTCACGTTTTTCCTTAGCTTCAGCAATAGCCGCTTGAAGTTCTGGGTGATCCTTGATATTAAAAAACTGCACCTCATTGCCCTTGTTTGAATCTGGAGTTTTCATAATAATTTTGATTAATAATTATTTAATTGTTATATATTTTTATCTTCTGCTCTTTTTTCTAAATATTGCTCCAGATTATCAACTTTATTCAACCTTTCATAATCTGGTAATTCATTTACTGTATTTAAACCTAAATGTTTCAAAAACTCTATTGTTACTTGATAATAATTTTGGGAATTTTCTTTATTTTCCTCAAAGTCTATCAATCCTCGGATTAAAAGATTTCTGATAATTAAGCTACAGTTAACACCACGAATTTGCTCCAACTCTGCTTTGGCAATCGGACCTCTATAAGCAATAACAGTCAAAGTTTCCAAAGAAGCAGGCGTTAATTCTCCAGTCATATCATCTTTGGTGAATTTTTTTACTAATTCAGCTGAGACTGGGGCTGTTACCATTTGAATTTCCATTCCTGACTGAGCAATCCGCACGCCACTATCCTCCGTATTGTACTTTTGCTTCAAAGTATTAATAACCTCTTCAACTTCATTAGCTGTAATTTTTTCTCCATTTTTATTAAAAAAAGAAACAATTTCTTTGACGGAAAGTGGCTTAGGCGAAATAAATAAAAGACTTTCTATTTTTGTTTTCATAAAAAAACGTGATTTACGTGATAAACATTGATAGTTACATAACAATATTAAATTACGTCATGTTACAAATCAAGTGGATCACGTTTTTAGATTTTTTCAATTATAATATCATCAAAATTTTTACTTTGCTTCAAGGTCAACTGATGTCTTTTTAGCAATTCAAGTAAAGCTAAAAAATTTATAATGACCTCTGTTTTGTTCTTGGCACTATTCAAAACTTGACTAAAACCAAACTTTTTTCTTTCTTTAATGAATTTTTGCATATCAAAAATTGTTTGTTGCAAACTGACCGTTTTTTCAACCATTTGCCTTGGCATTTTCACCAAAGGATCAAGTCGACGAAGAACTATTAAAAAAGTTGATTTTAAATTGGAAACTTTTAATTTTGAAGGTGGAGAAAATTCTACTTCAGTTTTTTCAATCATTTTTTTTCTAGAAAAAGAAAATTTTCCTTCGGAAATTAAAGCTTGAATTTTTTTCGAGGCTTCGACAAACTCTTTGTACATTTTTAACTGCTTAGCCAAATCATCCAAATCTTCTTCTTCATCTAAAATTGGCAACAAAGCTTTTGATTTCAAAAAAAGTAATCGGGCAGCCAAAACCAAAAAGTCTGAAAGCTCTTCAGGATCTTTATCTTCTAACTTTTCTATTTCCTTAATATAACCGTCCGTAACTTCGGCTAAAGCAATTTCTGTAATTTCTAATTTTTGCTTTTCAATGAGTTGTAAAAGCAAATCCAATGGTCCATTAAATTTTTCTGATTTTATTTCAAACACGTAAATATTAGATTAGACAAGATTTTATACAAGATAAAAAATTTTATATGTCTTGCAATGTTCTTTTTATTTTAATTTTAATTTTAACTGTTGACTGATTAATTTTTGCGTTTCCTTGACACCCTTTGTACTGAGCCCAACTTCACGTATAAACCACTTAGATTTTGTGCGAACACCAAACCCCAACATTAAATCTTTATCAATTAAACTTTCTAAACTGCCAGTAATTACCTTTACTTGTGATTCTTTTTTGGCCTTGCCACTATCTTTGTAAAACTCCAAAAATTTATTTCGACTAATTCTAAAACTTTTACTATTATAGCATTTTTTTAAAATAAATTTTTGTAAATTTGAAAGTCTCATAAAAACGCTTTATTAGCCTCGAGTAAGCGTAACGAACCGACAAGCCTCAAACATTATTCCATCACAACATATAAAGTACGAATATTACTAGACAAAATATAAACGAAATAAACCTTTTCTTCTTTTATAACCATTTTCTAAGTTTTCTACACTCACTACGCTCGGTCGAAAATCCAAGCCTTTATTTTTTTTGGCTTAAAGGCTCATCAATTCTCACTCGATCACGAGGAAAAAGTGTAGCTTGTTTAACGCTGTCTAAACCAAGTGATTATTATTCCTTCCATTTTTACTTCTTTTGATAGATTGGCGAACCTGCCAAATCTTCTTTGGAAAAAAATTCTTTAACAACATTTTCTGCAAACCCGATATTACCAACTAAATATCCACCATTTTTCAAAACTCGAACAATTTCATTAAGTATCTGTCGTTGATCTCGATGATTTAAATAATTGTCGGCCAACATCATATTACAAACAACTAAATCCTGACTTTGGGCAGGCAAAGGTATTTCACGGGCATCAGCAACCATACTAACACCAACCTCAGTTTCTGAATATTTTTTCAAAACTTCAATATTTTTAGGATCTAAATCTATATTTGTTCTATTAAAATACTTCAATTTTCCAATTCCTTGCAAATCTTTAACAAAAGATGAACCAACACCACAGCCCAAATCCAAAACTTTAATGTCTTCAGACAAAGAATCAACAAAACCTAAGATTTTATTTTGATTTTCCGTTCTTTGCGATTCTGGTGTTAAATAAGCTGTTCGTAAAGACCCACTATGACGACCAGAATCTAAATGTTCTATTTTACCGCCAGCTGGTGAATTAGAAATTGGATTTTCAGCTTCTCCCCCTTTATAACGACGGACCTCCTCTGTCTCGTCGATCTCCCAGTCCCAATATTTATCAAAAAATTCATCCAATTCTTCGTCTACATTTTCCGTGGACCCAGCTCTTATTGCTGTCAAACGAGCACGATTCAATCTTGATAAAGTTTCTTTTTTTTCTTGAAAAAACATTTCCGCTGGATTTAACTCGTCTTGATGGTCATCCAAAAATAATTTCAACATTGGTTCAGACCAAATATCTTTCGTATAGGCAAACTGCCAACCCAAACGTTTTCTAACGGACTTAAGCTTTTCTCGAAACTTTAATCGATCATCATAATATAATTTTTCCACATCAAAATCCAATAACTCTTGATCCGTCATTTTCTCCCAATTTGAATTGTCCTTTTTTTCTGATTGATTTTCGTACATATTATAAGATTGCTTATCTCATTAACTGAGCACTTTTACCCAGACCACTTAACCGAATAGCACAACAGCCAGCTTCCCTTATTCAAACTTATTTCATTTTAATATTCCTCAAACACACGTTGTCCATTTTCCTTTTTCATATTCAAAAGAATCTTTTTCCCTTCATCCACATGGGCGGCTACCACTCTTCCGATAAAAATAATATGATCACCGCTATCAACTTCTTTTTCTAAGACACACTCGAAATTCATCGAAGCGTTTTTTAACAATGGTGTTTTCAAATACTTGGCCGGTAAGGTTTCAATACCAGTTTCCTTAAACTTATCGACCTTATCTCCATGATTGGAGCCAAAATATAAAAGATCATTTTCCTGACTCTTGTTTGGAACTGCAATCACAAATTCTTTACTCTCCTTAATCAGCTTATGAGTATACCCAGATTTAAAAAGTGAAATTGCCATTAGCGGTGGCTCATGTGAACATTTCATTTGCCAGCAGGCTGTCATACCACTAGGGTGTCCGTCAGCCTCAACAGATAAAACAAAAATACAATTTTCAGGTTTAAACAAATTAAAGGCGTCTGTTGTTATTATTTCTTTCATAAAATTAAACTTAAAATATTTCTTCTTTTGCCTTTAATCTTTACTCTTTCTTTGCTCCTCGCGTAAGTGGCTCATCAATTCTCACTCGATCACGAGGAAAAAGTGTGGCTTGTTTAACACTGTCTAAACCAAGTAATTGCCAAGTAACTCTTTCCAAGCCCATACCAATTCCACCTTCTGGTGGCATACCATATTTAAAAGCCATTAAATAATATTCAAATTCTTTTGGATTTAAACCAAACTTGACCATATTGTCTACCAACATGTGATAATCATGAATACGCTGACCACCAGTAACAATTTCCGTACCCCTAAATAAAACATCAAAACTCAAAGTTTCAGCTGGATTCTCAGGATCTGGCATAGTGTACATTGGTCGTTTTTCTGTTGGATAATGAGTAACAAATAAAAAATCAGAATTAAATTTCTTTTTGGCATATTCACCAATTAACCGTTCTTGATGAGGTTCAAAGTCTGGTTCTTTGGTTGCATCTTTTTCACCAAATTCATCTTCTAAAATTTTCTGCGCTTCTTTTAATTTCAAAACTGGATAATTATCACCAAATTCTGGCAACGTAACTAATAATAATTTTAATTCTGGAGCACATTTTAATTTGGCATTTTCAACCATGGCTTTCAAAACACCGTAAGTCATATCCATAATATCTTTATGACTCTTGATAAAACTCATTTCAAAGTCCATCGAAGTATATTCGCTTAAATGTCGATTTGTGTCATGGGCTTCTGCTCGATAAACATTACCAACTGTAAAAACTCGTTCAAATACACCAACCATTTTTTGTTTATAAAATTGTGGACTTTGCGCAAGATAAGCTTTATTACCAAAATAATCCAAAGTAAAAACATTCGCACCACCTTCTGTTGCTCCAGCTACAATTTTCGGACATTGAAATTCAGTAAAATCTTTTTCAGTTAAATATTTTCGCCAACCTTCAACTAACGCAGCTTGAATTTTGAAGATAGCTCTTTGCTTATCAGCTCGTAAATTAAAAGGTAAATTATCAAGATAAGTATCCATGTGCATTTCACTGCCAAGTTCATATGGTAAAGTTTC
Organism: uncultured Gammaproteobacteria bacterium; assembly: GCA_964434235.1. GTDB lineage: Bacteria > Patescibacteriota > Patescibacteriia > UBA11705 > JABHMO01 > JABMRF01. Next base: position 8,945 of record CAYSUN010000037.1, read on the forward strand.
AGCTTTAGCCAAGATTTTAACTTCTTTAGCTAAAACTTCCACGTTGCCAGTTACCATGTCTGGATTTTTTTGTTTCTCACCCCTTTCATTAACAATCCCCTTAATTTCAAGAACATATTCAGGTCTAATTTCACTTAATATTTCCTTTGAATTTTCATCAAGTTCATTTGGTACTAAAACTACTTGTAATATTCCGCTACGATCTCGCAAATCCACAAAAGCAATTTTACCCATGTTGCGTCTGGCATTAACCCAACCTTTGACAATGACTTCCTCCCCCACCTTGCTACTTGTTTCTTTGTTCAAACTTCTCATATTAAATTTGCAAGATACTTCGAGATAATAAATAACTGACACTAGCCAAGCTAAAACACTATCTCCACTATCTTTTTTTATTTTTTTATAGTTGCTATGAATGAATTAATTTCTTGTTTAGCTAAATATTGATGATTAAAACCAAGAGCAACCAACTGATTATCTTTTTCAAAATTAATTATAGTAAACACTGAGCCTAAATATTGGCAATCATAATAAATAGTAAATTTTTCCAACTCAGATTTGCTCGGACAAGACTGACCATTCAAAACATTTATATTAAACTGAGAATCTAAATTCAAATCTTTATCTCTAGCAAAAACATCATAAAAAACAGCAACTGAATCACTTGAAGTACTGGACCACGTTATTCCGACTAAAGACTCTACCTGTAAAAAATCTTGAGGAACATTAAATTCAATTAATTCGTCTTTATAAGATTGCGTGTCATTATCATTCAACGGATATGTTTGATTTTGACCTAACCAATACCAAAAAACTAGATTAACAATAATTACTAAAATTATAACTAAGCCAATAATATGCTTTTTTTTCAAAACTGATATTTTATTCATTTAGATTACACTCTTACGGATAAATTCTATTGATAGTTCTTGGGAAAGGAATCGTTTCGCGAACATGTTTTGTACCACACATCCAACCAACAATTCTTTCTAAACCATAACCAAAACCTGAATGAGGAACACTGCCATATTTTCGCAAATCAAGATACCAAGCAAAAGCTTCTTTGGATAATTTATGCTCGGCTAATCTATTAGCTAAAGTTTCATAATCATCTTCACGCTGACTACCACCAATAATTTCGCCATGTCCTTCTGGTGCAATCATATCACTACACAAAGCAACTTCTCCATCACGTTTCATATAAAAAGCTTTGATCTTGGCTGGCCATTTTTCAATAAATAATGGTTTATCATAATCTTGCATAATTAAATCTTCATCATCATTTCCCAAATCTTCACCATCTTTTATATCCGAACCTTTGGCTTGCAATTTTGCTATTGTTTCAGCATAAGTTAAACGGTTGAAAGGTGCTTTAATTTTTTCCAAAGCTGAGATATCTCTTTCTAAAATTTCTAAATCAGATTTATTTTTTTCAATTACACTTGTAGCAATGTATTCAATCAACTGTTCTTGCAAAGCTAAATTCATTTCATGGTCAGCAAAAGCTACTTCTGCATCCATCATCCAAAATTCTGTTAAATGTCGACGAGTTTTGGATTTTTCCGCTCGGAAAACTGGACCAAAATCAAAAACTTTGCCGAGAGAAGCAATAGCTGCTTCTAAATATAGTTGTCCACTTTGAGATAAATACGCTTTTTGTTCACCAAAGTAATCAAGTTCAAAAAGTTCTGTGGTTCCTTCACAAGCATTTGGAGTTAAAATTGGAGAATCAATTTTAGTAAATCCTTGATCTAACAAAAATTCATAAGTAGCCATAATCACAGTTGTTCTCACTCTTTGAATAGCTGCTTGCTTTGGAGCTCTTAACCAAAGATGCCTGTTTTCCATAAGAAAATCAGTTCCATGTTCTTTATTACCAATTGGGTATTCTTCTGATCTTTGAAAAAATTTAACTTCTTTTGTTTGAAGTTCATATTCTTCTTTCTTTGGATGTTTGGAAACTGTACCAAGTATTTCCACTGAACTTTCTTGAGTCATTTGTTCAATTACTTGCCAAGAATTTTCATCAACTGAATTTTTGTCTACCACAGCTTGCGTTACACCTGAACCATCACGCACTTGCAAAAAAGCAATTTTACCAGATGAGCGAAAATTATAAACCCAACCCTTAATTAAAACCTCTTGATCTAAATTATCTTTTAGATCTTTGATAGAAATCCACTTTGAAACCATAAATTTTTTGTTAATTCTGACTTAATTATATACTATTTTAGCTTAAACATCAACTTATTTATACAATATGAGGCCAAATTAGTGTGAATATTTATTAAGTCTTATATAAATTTTATATTTATCAAAAAAACCAGCTTGCGCTGGCCTAATTCAGTTCTACAACCAAAATCAAACCAGCTAAAACCGGCTATCATTATTTTCAATATTTTTGGTCACAAATGTCATACAAGAATAGTATATAATATTTTATAAAATAATCAATAATCAAATAACAAAATTCACCACAGTATAATCTAAGTCGTATTCTTATCTCCAGACAATCCGCGAAAAATTATTTGTGTTATCCAAAAATTTTAAGTTATTTTAGCCAATGTTTTAGGCAAGGACATATGGCGGTTTTATTAATTAGTAATCATAAAGCATTT
>CAYSUN010000038.1:0-11431 GCA_964434235.1 uncultured Gammaproteobacteria bacterium
TTGTCATATGCCCCAAGTTTAGCAGAAAAGTGCAATATGTGTGTGCACATTACCAGGGGTGCTTGACAATTGGCATGAATATAAGTTTTGGCGAAAATATCGATTATCTGTGTGTCAGCCAACTTATTTGTCTTTATTGGGATTTGTAAATGTTCAAAAGTATGGTATTCCTTTGGATGAGTTTGGTGTAAAATCTAGTATGGTTGTAATTTGGGATATTACCAATGGATCAATGAAAGTTGATATGCACGCCTTTGGTAATGAGAGTAATTATTGTGTGGATGGGGAAGTGGTGCGATTCTTGGATTATGGATCAGTTAGAATGTATCCAGTATTATTGGAGTATGGAGATAAGATTCTTGCGGAATTTAAACCACACAAGTAAATACAATAGGTCCAGTTCAAAATTATGAGCTGGATTTTTAGATTTAAAATTTTTTTATTAAAGTTGTATTTTTTTAGTAGTTAAATGGTGTGTGGAGCTTGGTTTAATTTTAGTAATTTATTATAAAATGTTATGCTATAATAATATTAATAAATTTATTTAATAAGATTAACGATTTAATCATCCAGTCTTCAACGTAACATGATAAATAAAAAAATAATTTTATCAGGGGTATTTTTTTGTATTTTACTTAGTCTGAACGGTATTTATTTTTTTGTTTACTTTTCATTGTTAGATCTGTCTTTTTCTTTGCTTCATTTTTTTTATTTAGTGGTTACTACTCTTAGCTTTTTTTTGTTGATTAATTTTCTTCGTTGGAAGTCATGGCAGTTCGCGTGTTACCTTGTTTTACTATGTTTTTATTTATCATCCTTGGTAAATTTTGCTTATTTTAAAGTTTTTTATGTTTTTATAGACTTTAGTTTCAATCAAACCCAGCAATTAGATACTTCGATGGCTTCCTTTCTAAAAGACTTTATTCATTTGGTTCCACTCGAGTTGTATATTTTAGCTGGAATCGTTTATTTGGGTTCATTGATTAATTTAATTATATTTTTTCTACTCGGCAGAAAAGAACGTGAAAATATTTTATTTAATTCTTCAGCTTTGCAATTAGTTAGTCAGACCAAGAATAGGTCAGTAAAACAAATTTTGGTTATTGTAACTTTTTTTTGTCTAGTTAATTTTGTTGCTTTCGGTTCAGCTTCATATTATTACAATAATCCAAGAGATACCTGGTGGGACATAAAAAGTCAGTTAACAGATTTGGGTTTTTATGGTTATTTTTATTCTCAACTTTATGCTCAAACTCAAGACGAAGAGTATACTGATTCTGATCTTCAGGCGTTACAAAGAGTTCAGAATACTTACCAACAGATAAAAAAATATACGGCGGTAGAAGAGTCTTCTTTTGCTTTACCACATTTTGATAAACCACCAAACATATTAATGGTTCAGTTAGAGTCTACTGCAAGTTGGGCAGTTGAAAATGATCCAAGTCCTACTCCATATTTGAAACAGTTGATGGAAGAAAATATTGTTATTGAAAATTTTCATGCCAACAGTTGTGAAACAATTAATGCTGAATTTAGTTCAGTGTGTAGTTTCTTGCCAAACTCAGACGAACCGATAAACTATTCTTATATAGAGAATGATTACTATTGTTTACCGGAAATTTTGAAGGAAAAATATGGATATTCAACAAATTTTTTTCATGCTAATACCGCAGATTTTTGGAATCGTGATTTGTTGAATCCTAAATGGGGTTATGAAAATATTTATCAGGTTCCATATTTTAAACAAAAATTGGATGATATTGAGTTTCTCAAAAGTACAGTCAGAAAACTGCACAGTACAAAACAACCATTTTTTGCTTATGCAGTAACTTATTCTGCTCATTCACCACACAATCAAGAATTAATGGATTATCAATTAGCGTCTAATGGGGTAAAAGTAAAGCCTTTTGCTGGGAACTTAGATCCTTGGATGGTTAGTAGCTCAGAAATTAGTGAACAGGAAATTCGAGAATATTTTGGTTTTCTCAAAGTTGCCGATGATGGGCTAAAAGCAATGATGACAGAGCTGAAAAATTTAAAGATGTTGGAAAATACAATTGTTTTGATTTACAATGATCATAGATATTATAATTTTAAAGGTAATGATCGGTTATTTAGGTTTAACGCATATAATAGGATGCCATTTGTTATGATATTACCACAAAAAATTCAAGCGACTTGGCACAGCTTAGCTTCTCACCTTGATTTGGCACCAACTATTCTCAATATAATTGAGCAAGAGGATTATTCTCAGCCAGAAAATTTCTTGGGACAAAGTCTTTTCGCTAAAGATTATACTCCTGTGGTAGTGAATAAATGTCTTGGTCGGGTTTACTTTGCTAATTCAGATGTGATTGTTGCGGGAAATACTAAAAGCAAGAGTTATGGCCTTACGCTTGCTCCGCCAGATATGTTGGAAATTCAAAAACAAAAGTGGTTTGGCCTTGTAAAGTCAATAGTCAGTCAAAGCGATGAAGTCTTGTTTAGTAATGGTTTGGCAGGGGATGAGTATTAAAAAATATTTCATAAGTTTAGCATAAAAGTGTAAAATGTGTGTGCACATTACCTACTTCTATTGACAAACTTGTGTAGGCGTGATATAATCTATTGTTGATCATTTTGAACTGAAATTACTAAAACAATAGGGAGAATAAAAATGGAAAGTATGCCAAAGTTGCTGGAGTGTCTGGATCAGGAACAAAGAAAAGCAATGATGCTCTTGAATCTGTATTTTGCTCGCAGTTTGAAAGAAAATGGTTCTGCGTTTTATTTGCCTTATAAGACGGCGTTACGGATTCTCCGAATCTTCGGACCATTTAGTTTTGATGAAGAAAGATTTCTTGACTTTCTTCTCCGAGATGAATTTACAATCGATGGAAATGATGACGATTTCATCTTTCCAAAAGATGTAAGTGAGTGGTTGTTGGCGGAATTACATAAGTGATTTCAAATTGAATGAAACAAAAAGATATCAGTAAATTTTCTGGTATCTTTTTCTTTTTAAATAGAAGTTCTTCATCGCTAATTTTAATCAAAACTTTTTAGTCCTAAGTACCTAAACTCTTCAAATCCTTTTATATTATCATTTTGTAAAATGTCATTTAATTCTTCGGGATACCATTTCTCATTATTAAGCTCATCAATTGATAAAGCTTTCAGCTTGGTTAAGACCTGCTTGTTATCGCTTAATTCAGGATCACTACCTAATTTCATTTCTCCATCAATGAATTCGCAGAGAACATAAAACTCTATTCCAGTATCCTTTCCTAGTCGAGTTTCTCTAATATAAACAATTTTATTAGCTCTTACATTCAAATTGGTTTCTTCCAAAACTTCTCTTTGAGTTGCTTCAAATATGGTTTCTCCGTTTTCAATTCCTCCGCCAGGAAAGATAAAAAATTTACCATGTTTTTCTTCGTTATGTTCAACCACGATAAAAGAGTCATTTTTTTTGATAATTGCTCGAACACCAAGACTTATTGATTTTTGGGACATAATTAATGATTATTAAGTTCTTTAAGTATATTTTTTGTAATATTATTGATAAAAAGTTGTTTATTTTCTTTTGAAGTATTTATAATCTTATTTATTTTATCCTTTTTTAATAAAAGACTTTGTAGGTTTTTGTCCATTTTGTTGAAGATTGTTTCTGTAAAAAATCTTTTTTTCTGTTGATCTGAATTTTCTCCAGCTGCAACTTGAGAGGAATGTCTTTCCAACCTATCTTTATAATTGGCTGTTATATAATATGTTTGATCAAATATAATACTTTTTTTAGCAATTAAACTAGTTAATTTTACTCTGAAAGTTTGTTCCATTACTATTGCATAAGCTAAACTTCTTAAAGGAGAAGATATTTGGAGCACCACGTCTGAATGAAATTTTTTAATTCCTTGTTTATCACCAAGACCCTCAAAAGAATACACCAATGTTCTTAGAATATTTGGAACTCTATGTAAACTAACAAATCTTGATAGCTTATTATACCAGTTAAAACTCAATGGTCCCATGTGTATATGACATGAAATGCCATTCTCTAATAGCTCATCTTTTATTCCTCTGGCTGTTGTTTTTTTTCCAGAACAATCTAAACCTTCAACTAAAACTAAGAACGGAACTTTTCTATTAACCTTACTTGATTTAGGCTCTTCCCACTGGGGACGATTAACAGGATTAATGAATTTATCAGCTCTAATCATCATTGTCACTGTTTTTTGCAATAAAATCAAATATAGCCAAAGTTTTTTTCTAGTAAAATTTTCCTTTAAAAATAATTTCCATAGGAATTGTCTATTTACTTGGTCTTTTGGAAGTTTTTTGAATTCAGAAAATAAGGTAAGACATTTATGAATTTCTATGTTTCTACGCCTCGATACACGAAATAAATCTTTTATATTATTAATTTGATAAAAATAAGCTATAGCAGAATCAACCTTTTTTATTGAGTTAGTGCCATATTTAGTAAGTAAATGAAAGGATAAATAAATATCATCCACTAGTAATTCTGGATCTGTTTTTGGAACATGCCAGTCTTTTATTAAAAATGCTCTTCCATGTAAATGTTTTCTAGGAGTATAAGTTGTTGGTGAAACATCATATTGATTAAGAGCTCTCTCTAAATAACCTTTTTTTAAACCTGTTTCTATAGGTTTTGATATTGCATAAAAAGCCTGTGCCTCAGATTCTATGGCATTACTGATTAAATTTATTAGACAATTTTTATCTAAAATAATATCGGCATCAAAAAAAGAAAAGAGTTTTATCCCTAATCTTGTAGCTTTTTTTATAATGATTCTTTGTGCTTCAACTAAGTTTGCTTTTTTTAATATAATTAATTTATGTTTTATATCTTTATTTTCATGTTGCCATTTTTTTAGTAACTCTTCTGTTTGATCAGTACTTCCATTTAAACAGATAAATAAAAATGTAGTATATTTATTAGTAGGTAATTTTTTAATTGATAAAACGACAGAATTAAGTGTTCTTATTATAGTATTTTGTTCATTTTTTGCACAAATTCCTATTGAAACTTTTGTCATATAATATATTTTTGGGAAGCTGGGATACCATTTAATGATATCCCAGCTGTTGTAATGTGTTTTAAGAGAATACACGTTCTATTCCCTTTATGCTTGTTTGTGGATTTGGAGAAACATGAAGTAAGTTTCTACAAAACATTTCCATGTCTATTTTTTCATACTTTGGGTGTTGTCTCTTAAGCCATAAGTCCCATTCTTCCTTATTTAAGGGAGTATACCAAGTTACATATTTTCCTCTTAATCCTTCATTAGATCCAGTTCTTCCTTTTGCTGAATTAAACCGTTTATGTAAACCAGCTTCTCCGGAAAAAACCAGGTGTAATGTCTCATTATTTGTTAGATAAGAAAACACTTCCTTTTTTGCTGGTTTGTATGTAAAATCAAAGTAAATAATTTCAAGATCTTGTAGGGTTAGGTGTGTTTTCTTCTTTTCTAATAATATAGCATTAGCTATAGAAAGAAGTTCTTGGATTATCTTATCTTCAAGATTATGTTCAAGTGTGTCTGGTTTTAACATTACATGCACTAATTCAAGTCCTCTGTTATTTATAGGTATAGGTATTGTGTCATATTTCTTTAAATATTCAGAAATAGAAAATGTTTCAGTAATAAATACTATTCTATTTTCCACAAGCAAATCTCGAATAAACTCTGGTTTTATGTCGTACTTTTCAAAGTCATTGGGGTGTATCCATTGAGAATCTATTATTACTTGACTATTTTTATCTTTTTCAGGGTCAATTCCTGCTTCTATTATACCATCATAGCTATTAACTTTGAAAAAGTATTCATAGCTCCGATAATACCCAGGAATTAAAATTTCTCGGATACCAACAAGGTTAATTTTTCCTTGTATTTTTAATGTTGTTTCTTCCTTTATCTCTCTTTCTAGGGCAACGGCTAATGTCTCACTATATTCAACAGTTCCTCCAGGCAAAATCCAAAAGAAACGGCTAGTAGCCTTCTGTTTTATAAATGCTACATTTCCTTGTGAATCTATTATTATAGCTCTTACGTTTTGAGATGTATTTTCAATTAACTTCATCTCACACCTTAATCCTTATTTAATTTTTTAATGAAATAGGATTCCCACTCAGAAGCAAGATTATTAAAAGATAATTCTCTTGTTTCCTGAACAGAGGCCTTTGCAAAATTGGTTCTTTTCTCATTGTTCATGAGTAAATCAACCGAATTAACAATAAATTCTTCTTGGAATTCTTCTGTATTTGGAGATCCTTCTAATAAAACACCATTAACACCATGAAGAATCCTTTCTTCCATCGCTGATCGGCAGGTGCTTATAATTGGTGTTCCAACACTCATACATTCAATAGCACTGATACAGTACATTTCGTCAAAACAGGTGGGATACAACATTAATTCACTTTGAGCTTGCAATAGTGCTAAATCATGTTTAGAGACGCGCTTTAAAAGTTGAATGTTATCAAACTTATTTGCTAAAGCATACATGTCCTTAAAAAAGATATCATTTTCTGAATCTGTATTTCCCCAAAGAGCAAAGCTACCAGTTACGACAAGTTGGATGTTCGCTACTTTTGCAGTTATTTGAGGCCACATTTTTAACAGATATGCCAATCCTCGATCATGTGCACTACAATAAATAACCTGACCAGACACTTTTTTTGTTTTTCGAAGAGCCTCATTGTAAATACTTTCATCTATTGCATTTCTCGTTACAAACCAATTGTCTTTATTGATCTGTTCTTCTTTCTCTATAAATCTTCTTTGCGTTTCAGATACGGCAATCCAGGTATTAACCTTTCCGGCTCTATCCATTTGAGTGGCACCACTTAAATGATCATCATGAATCCAAACTCCGCGAATAGGACTCGTGATATTAAAATCATTAAAAACTTCTAATAGACGCAAAGAGATAACAGCGTCAAAATTTTCTTTTGGGTCAAAAGTCCAAATGTGATTCCATTCAACATTACTGTAGCTTCCTGGTTTGTAACAACAGTTAAAGACCTTTACTTCATGGCCTAACTTAGCCAAAGCAGAACTTAGTAGTACTAACATTGTTTCAGTCCCTCCCAACCCTCTTTCTAAATAATCCAGAGGATAGAAAGAGAATCTTTTGGCTGATAGGAACGCTATCTTTAATTTTTTAGACATTTCAAAATCTCCTAAATAATCAATAATGCAGGAAAGACTAATCCCATTAATAAATTATGGGATAAAAGCGGATCAAAAGTTATTTTTATTGTTTTTAGATTACTTGCATCAAAGTCGTTGTCGATAATGACGCAGTAAGGAGTTGTGCCATCAATACTAATATTCAAAAATTCTTTATACATCTTTTTTCTTGTTTCTATATATTGAATTTTGATTATTGCTTTAATGCTTAATTCACAACATTCTTCACATTGTACAATCGCTATACCAAAATTATTCCTAGCAAACCACGCTTGTGATAATTTGTATAGTGGTATTGAAATATCTGAAATTTCAGTGCTAGGAATTGATTCTAATTTAGATTGATTAATCAAAGCAATACTTTGACGTCTCCAAAACGCACAACCTAGATAATAGAAGTAATCAAACCAGTTTTCTTTTTCAAAACAGTCCTTAGACAGTTTTTCCCAGGACGATTCAATCTCTTCATGAGAATCAACTAAGAGCTTTTTAATTCGTTGATAATCTAGTTCTAGTTCTTTGTTATCATCGCTTCGTTTCGTTTTTTCGTTAAAATCAATTATATCTTTTAATAGATATAAGTTTAAAGAACTTACTTGAAAAGCTTTTTGATAATATTCTCTAGCAAGATCTATCTTCCCCCGTCTGTCTGCATCTTTTGCTTTTATTCTCCAATATTCTTTTCTCCATCCTTTATGTAACGATGGTTCAGCAACATCTAATTCAATATCCCTTTTTTGATGAAACAAAAAACGTGCATTGTTTATATGAACAATTTTTTCCATTTCTACGTCATTAAGCTCAATAAAAGAGGGATACAAGTATTGTTTCCAAAAAGAATGATCTAAATGATGCGATTTTTTAACTAGATACCAAGTGTTTCCATTTTTATTATGATCACTTGAAGAGAATGATGTACTGATTAATCCATAGCCGTAACCATTAATAGGAGTTGGGTCTATTAGTCTCAGCGGAATGTTCTTTTGCTTACACAAAACACCACAATGACGACTATCGTCAAAGCCAGACTCTATTAACCAAGGCAATGTTGGTAGTGCAACCACAACAAATTCAAAATTGGGTAATAAAGCAGACAAAATATCTTTTGTTACTTCTGCCGAAGCAGCACAATCAACTTCTCCTTGAGACATCATCTCAAAAGATGGAATGTTATTAAAAAGTAATCTTAATCTAATCTCATAAACGATGTCATGAAGACATAATTTGCCAGAATAACTTTGGATAAATTTTTTAACCAAGTTATTAAATAACGTCATCTTTTTCTCCGTTTTGTTTGATTTTGAAAAGTATTTTTAAAGGACAAAATATTTACTATCTTAATTCTTAAATTAAAATAGCAAGTATTTTATTCTTTTTTTTGATTTTTCATTGTTGTTAATATGAATAGTTTTAATACCTAATTTTTTAGCAGGAGTAATATCAATATCAATATTATCGCCAATCATAATCATCTTTCTAAAATCAATATCAAATTTTTTTTTTATAAAGTTCCAACATTCTAAATTTGGTTTAGCAAGTCCTTTCTTGTAAGATAGAAAAATATAATCAAATTGATCTAATAGCTCTTGGTGCAAGAAATGTTCATACCCAAATTTATCAATATTTGTCATTAAACAGAGTTTTTTATTCTGTTTTTTAAGTCTTTTAAGGATATCCATTGCACCTTCTATTAGATATGTGGTTAAAGCGGTTTTTTTCCAAAGCTCTATGATGTTCTTTATTTGTTTATCATTAGCATTAAATGTAAATAGAAAATTTCTTAACGTAACTTTAATATCTTCATCTTTCAAAAAAACATCTGATTTGTTTATTTTATCAATAAAGTTATTTATTGATATATCCTGACCTAAAATTTCTATAATCCTACCAAAAGGTCTAAACTGAATATCAGCAAGTGTTTGCCACAAGTCAAATATTATTAATTCATATTTATTGATGTTCTTCATAAAGAAATATTATTATATTATAGTAAATACGCACAATATTGTCAATAATTGTGGTATTGTAGAGCCAAGCTTATAATTGTAATTTTATTTAATATAAGACATATGTTGATAAATTTGGCTATGAAAATTTCTAACAAGTGGGGAGAAGAAAAATGAAGAGTATGCCAAAGTTGCTGGAGTGTCTGGATCAGGAACAAAGAAAAGCAATGATGCTCTTGAATCTGTATTTTGCTCGCAGTTTGAAAGAAAATGGTTCTGCGTTTTATTTGCCTTATAAGACGGCGTTACGGATTCTCCGAATCTTCGGACCATTTAGTTTTGATGAAGAAAGATTTCTTGACTTTCTTCTCCGAGATGAATTTACAATCGATGGAAATGATGACGATTTCATCTTTCCAAAAGATGTAAGTGAGTGGTTGTTGGAGGAGTTAGATAAGTGATTTCAAATTGAATGAAACAAAAAGATATTAGTAAATTTTCTGGTATCTTTTTCTTTTTAAATAAAAGTTCTTCATCGCTAATTTTAATCAAAACTTTTTAGTCCTAAGTATTTAAACTCTTCAAATTCTTTTATATTATCATTTGCTAAAACGTCATTTAATTCTTCAGGATACCAAATTTACAATTTTATTTTTCTGTACATCATCGGTTTCAGGTATTGGATAATTATTAATCATATCCTTAGTAAAGCTAACTCCTTGATTATAGCTTGATGCAGATATTTCTCTTTTAGAAAGAAAATGGCCAGTTTGCTTATTTATTGATAACGAATTACAATAATTATATGAAAAATTACGAAGAAAAAAAGAAAATTCAGCAAGATTATTACAATAGTACAGCTGAGCAGTATGACGAGTGGCATCTAGAACCGCGTAGTGGGCAAATTGTTGATGCTCAGAATTTTGAATTGTTAAAAAAATTTATTGGACAGGCAAAGGTTGAAAAATGTCTTGACGTAGCCTGTGGTACTGGTCGATTGACTAGTAAGCTAATGCAGGTTTCTGATTATGTTTATGGTGTAGATGCCTCTGAAAAAGTGTTAAATATTGCTAAAGAAAAATATCCTACATTGAACTTGCAGTTAGGTGAGTCAGTGGCTTTGCCATATGAAGATAATGCTTTTGATCTAGTTGTGGTTAATGGTTCACTTCATCATTTTTTTGCTCTTGAAAAAACCTTTGAAGAGGTTTTTCGGGTGTTAAAATCTGGTGGAAAATTTTCAATTCTTGGTGAACCCAATAAAAACTATTTAAAATGGTGGAATCCATGTTTTTGGTTTTTTGTGGCATCAAGGATTTTGTCGAAGTTAATTCACGTATTTAAGAAAACAAAAGCAGTGCCAAGCGAAATGATTGAGCCAGAAGCAGAGAATTACGTTCCGCATGAATTTAAAAAAGCCCTGCAAAAAGCTGGCTTTGATGTTGAAGGTTTTTATACTTATGATTATTTTCCTCGGAATGAGTGGAGGATTTGGTTGAAAATTTATTCAAGATATTTAAAGTTTGAAAAAAAGTATTTAACAAAAATTTTACCAAAGTGGGGAGCGGCTATTGGGGCAATGTGTAGTAAAAAATAAAACTTTTGCTACCGTCTACAATAAACCATTTATTAGCCTCAGATTTTGCTTGGTCAACTATTTTGTCAAAATTTTTCCAGTAATCATTAATAACAAAGAATAACTGATCAACTCTAGCTGTTAGCATCGCCTGTTCGGCGATTTTTTTGTCTGGGAAATTGTAAACCATGTTTTCGAAATATTGATATAGTCCATCAGGATTATTATTTGGGATTGAATAGAAAAATTCATCATTATAATATTGTTCAAATTTTTGTTTTTTTGCACAAATAAAAAATCTCCACCAAAAGGTAAAGATTTTTATTCAACTGTAAAGTATTCTTTTAGCATTGTTTTTATTGTAGTTCGACCTTTGTTTGTTTTAAAATATTTTTCTCGTCTTAAAGCATCATATTTATTTAAATACATTTCATAAAAAATTAGTTTTAAAGGTCTTCTTCCTTTTGTGGAAAATACATTACCACTATTATGTTCTTGAAAACGTTTATCAACATCTTTAGTGAAACCTATATATAACTTATTGTCTTTTTTGCTTTGTAGGATATAAACAAAATACATATATTTTATTATAACAAAAAAACAGTGAATACTCACTGTTTTTTTGTCCTCGTACTGTACTGTAATAATCTGGCAAGCTTTTACGGCTCGCCAGGTACGTATGTTCTGGCAAGCTTTTACGGCTCGCCAGGTAC
>CAYSUN010000039.1:0-11258 GCA_964434235.1 uncultured Gammaproteobacteria bacterium
ATTGGACTTTCGCCTGTAAAGTACAAAAATTTTTTAGGTGCAGTTCCGGGTGGAGAAGAAACTTTACCAGAGGTAATGTGCAATGTTTCTGGTCGCACAGCTGTGGTTGTGTGGTCAGTTGGTAAGACTAATTATGAACTTGTTCAAGTTTGTCAATTGATTGATGCGCTTAAGTCTGCTGGTGAAGCCAAAAAAGTAATTTTAGCCGTGCCTTGCTATCCTTATGCTAGGCAAGACAAACGACATGGTCGTCGTGAGTCAATCACAGCTCAATTAACTGCAAGACTTTTGGAAGCGTCCAATATGGATTCAATTGTTTATGTGGATATCCACGCTGATCAGATTGAAGGTTTTTTCCGTAAAGCAATTGCCCGTGGTTTATGGATGGATGAGATTCTCATGCATTACTTGCCTGCGCGCCTTGAGGGTATTTTGCGTAATCTTGGTTTGACTGTTGATAAAATTAGAAGCATGTCACTTGATGAAGGCTCAGTTAATCTCAATTATCGTGTAGCTCGAAAGTTAGAGCACATTATGGCTGTTCATATCAAGAAAAGAAATTGGGATTCTCGGCATAGCGTTCAAAGTTTAGGAATCGCAGGCAGTCTTGAAGGTTGTGTTGTTTACTCTAGGGATGATCTTCTTGCTTCTGGAGATTCTGGAATTACAGGTGCAGCAGAGGCGAAAGCAAGGGGTGCAAAATACGTTATTGAAGTGATTACTCATGGGCTTGGTTTTGATAAACCTTCGGAAATCAAAGATGGCAAAGAAGTCATTCATAAAGGTTTTATTGAAAAACTTAATGATTCTGCCATTGATGAGTTGGTTGTTACTAATAGCGTGTCAGCTTTTGTGAAGAGAGTTATAGTCGACCCAGAATTGCAAAAGAAGGTTTCTATTTTGGATGTTACTCCGTTTTTTGCAACTGTACTTGCGAGAAACAATAAGGGTAGTACTATTCGAGAAATGATGGTTGATGTAAAACCTGAAAATCTTTATAAAGTTTTGTTCGAATCTGAGCAAGCTAGAAAAATGCGTTAAAATAGATAAGATAGCCGTCCTAACAAAAGGGCGGTTTTTCATTTGACAAAAAAAATATTCATGATATACTAATACCAACCACTTTAGTTGGTTATAGATTTAAAGAATATGAAATTTAGTACAAAAGCTGAATATGGCCTTCGGGCAATCGTTCGTCTAGACAAGACTGGAAAAAATCCAGTTTCTTTGTCGTTGATTGCTAAAGAAGAAAAAATTTCCCTTTCATATTTAGAGAGTTTGTTTGCCAAATTAAAAAAAGCTGGATTAGTAAAGGCTGACAAAGGTGTTAAGGGTGGTTATTATTTAACAAAACCTGCTTCTCAAATTTCCGCCTTGCAGGTCATTGAAGCGCTTGAAGGATCAGTGGCGCCGTATGAATGTGCAACTGGAAAAATTTGTTGTGATTGCGCTTGTCGCGTATTACCAGTTTGGACTAAGCTTTATAAACAAATTACTAAAACATTAAATTCAATTAAATTAAATCAATTATAATAATATTTTAAAACCGGCCGCGCCTGCCTGTCGGCAGACAGGCGCCAGCGCCTTAATAGGGTGGGTGGGCGGGGTTAATTATATGCAATATTCAAAACAATTAATGGATCATTTCCAAAATCCAAGGAATCAAGGAAAAATGAAAGATGCTGATGGAATTGGTGAAGTGGGTAATATTAAGTGCGGAGATGTGATGAAAATTTATATTAAAGTTGGTGAGAATAATGAAGAGCAAAAAATTATTGAAGATATTAAATTTGAAACTTTGGGTTGTGCGGCTGCTATTGCTGCCACCTCAGTTTTAACTGAGCTAGCTAAAGGAAAAACTTTTGCTGGGGCAGAGGCTATTACTAAAGATGATATCGTTAAAGAGCTTGGTGTTGTTCCAGCTATTAAATATCATTGTTCAATTTTAGCTGAAGAAGGTTTACAAAAAGCGATCGAGAACTATAAAAAAATAAGTAACAAGAAATTAAGTAACAAGTAACAAGATTGCTTGAAACTTGCAACTTAAATCTTAAATATTATGGAAAAAAAAAGTAAAAGAATTATTAGAAAAAGTAAGGCCAATGTTACAGGCTGATGGCGGTGATGTTCAGTTTGTTGAATTAACAAAAGATAATATTGTTAAAGTCAAATTAACTGGAGCTTGTCATGGTTGTCCAATGGCTCAAATTACACTTAAAGAAGGTATTGGCCGTCTTCTAAAAGAAGAATTACCGGAAATAAAAGACGTTGAGGCTGTCTAATTTATTTATAAAATTCGCCAGACAACTTACCAGATCGTACAAGGTTTTTAATGATAATATAAAAATCTTTTAATAGCTTGTAATCATATATATGAAAAAAATATATTTCGACAATTCAGCAACCACAAAGGTTGATCCAAAAGTGTTTGAAACCATGGTCCCATATTTGCAAGATGAATTTGGTAACTCAGGTTCAATTCATTCTTATGGACAAATCGCACAAAGCGCAGTTGATGAAGCTAGAGATAAAATTGCTTCATTTTTGGGTTGTGAAGCTCAGGAAATTATTTTTACTTCAGGAGCAACCGAGAGCAATAATTTAGCAATCCAAGGAGTAGTTAAATATTTTATTAAACAAAATAAAAAAATTCATATCATTACTTCAAAAATAGAACACCCAGCAGTTTTAGAAGTTTTTCAAGATTTAGCCAAGAATCAATTAATTGAAGTGGATTATATAAAAGTAGATGAATATGGTGTAATTGATTTAGTTGAACTTGAAAAAAGGATAAAAAATAATACAGTTTTAGTTTCTGTAATGTACGCGAATAATGAAGTTGGTTCAATTCAGCCATTAATCCAAATAAAAAAATTAATTGAAATCGAAAGAAGTAGAAGAGAAAAAAAATCATTACCATTATATTTTCACACTGATGCTGTGCAGGCAGTAAATTACCTTGATTGTTGGGTTAATAATCTTGGCGTTGATTTTTTGAGTTTATCTGGACATAAGATTTATGCTCCGAAGGGAATTGGAGTTCTTTATGTTCGGGCTGGCGTTAAGTTAGCGCCAATCACTTTTGGCGGACATCAAGAATATAATTTACGACCAGGAACATTAAATATTCCTGCTATTGTTGCGTTAGGCAAAGCTATTGAGCTAGTAGAAATTACCAAAAATCAAGAAAACAAAAAATTGAAAATTCTAAAAGATAAATTAATCAAAGAAATAAGTAAAATTGATAATATTCGTTTTAACGGAGATGAAAAAAATCAGTTGCCAAATTTGATCAATGTTAGTTTTCTCAAGGCTGAAGGTGAAAGTATTTTAATGATGCTTGATCTTGATGGTATTGCTATTTCAACTGGTAGTGCTTGTTCTTCTGGTTCACTTGAACCATCACACGTTTTAACAGCTATGGGTAGAAAACCAGAATGGTCTCACGGTAGTATTAGGATTTCACTTGGCCGTTTTAATAATGAAACTGAAATTGCTCCTTTTGTAAAAGTTTTAACTACCACGATCAAGAAATTAAGAGAAATGGCGCCGTAAAAACAAGAAATCAATAAATCATTTAAACATTTAATCAACAAAACACTTAAACATAAAAATATAAAAACAAGAAAACATTTAAAAAATAAATAAAAAATCAGCTTATATTGGCTGATTATTTTATTAATTTTGTTTGTTTAGAAATGTTAATCAAAATACCCATGGCCAGCATGGCCACTGCCAGAGCAGTTCCGCCAGAGCTTACAAAGGGGAGTGGGATGCCCGTCATTGGTAAAAGTCCAACCATGGAAGCAACATTGAAGAATGCTTGAAAAACTAGCCAACTAACTATTCCAACTGCAACAAGTCTGCCGAATTGATCAGTTGAATTTCGAGCAATTTTTAGTCCTCTGTACATAAGGTAAATAAAAAGTCCAATCAAGACTAGGCTCATAACAAAGCCCAGTTCTTCAGCATAAATAGCAAAGATTGAATCGCCTGTTGCTTCAGGTAAATATTGAAATTTTTGTCTTGAATGACCAAAGCCTCTTCCCCAAAAACCGCCAGAACCAATAGCCAGAAAAGCTTGATTAATATGGTAACCAATGCCTTGTGGATCAAGTTCTGGGTGTAAAAATGTTGTTAATCTAGCTGCTCGGTAAGGTGATTTTGCAATTAAAAGATAAATGGAGCTTGCTCCAGCTAGAAACAACATTAGAACATGCTTTAGTTTTGCTCCAGAAGCAAAAAAAACAGCTATACACATGAAAATTATAATTGATAAAGTGCCCATGTCAGGTTGAAGTAACATTAATATAGAAATTACTCCAAGTAAAAAAACAAATGGTAAAAAGCCATAATATAAATCTTTAACGCCGTGTGTTCCTCGTTTTTCCAGCCAAGTTGCTAAATAAAGTAAAAATATTAATTTAACAAGTTCAGATGGTTGAAAAGAAAAACCACCGAGGTTAATCCAGCTTTTAGCTGTTCCATATTCTGCTCCTACTCCAGGAATGAAAACTATTAATAAAAGTAAAATAGAAGCCACAAGAAGTGGGACGATGAATCTTTTCCAAACTTGATAATTTATTTTTGAAAAAATATATAAAAATAAAAGTCCAGGAATTAAACCATATAAAATTTGGTGTTTTATAAAATGATAACTATCACCAAATTTTTGATAACCAACAGCCGTTCCAGCTGAAGATAAAATTACTAGTCCGAGGACAATAATTATACCTAGTGTTATGACTAGGGGCATGTCTGGTGCATGAAATTTTGAACCTTGCTTTTGGAACATTAGTTAAATTGCTTAACAATTTTTTTAAATTGCTCACCTCGATCAAATTCATTAATAAACATACCGAAACTTGCACAACCTGGAGAAAGTAAGATAGTATCACCTGGTAAAGCCAACCCATAAGCATGATCAATTGCTTGTTTAAAATCATTAAATCTACCTGTTAAATTTTTTTCTCCACCATATTTGATAATTTTTTTTTCAAGCTCATCAGTTGCGCTACCTTCAAGCAAGACTACTGCTTTAACCTTTTTGGCTATGTTTTTGGCAAATGAAGTTAAGTTTAAATTTTTGGAAGCCCCACCAGCCAAAAGAATAATTGGTGAATCAATAGAATTTATAGCCATGTTCCCAGCAATTGGGGTAGTACTGGTTGTATCATTAATAAAAGCTATTTCATTGATAGTATCAACGTATTCAAGGCGATGTTCAATGCCTGTAAATTCTTCAATAGATTTTTGCATTTGAGTATTTTTAAAACCAAGAATTTTACCAACGGCTAAAGTTGCGCTTATATTCTCTAAATTATGATCGCCCTTAACTTTTAGTTGCCAGGTTTTGGGTACATCTTTCTTGTAAAATAAAACTGTATTTGATTTTATTTCATCTTTAATTTTTTTTGTGTAATTGTTTTCGCCATTGATTATACAGTAATCAGATTTTTTTTGATTTTGAAAGATTAATTTTTTGTCATTTATATAATCACGCATGTTTTTGTAACTATTTAAATGATCAGGATAAATATTAGTAAACACAGAAATTTGTGGACTTATTTTTTTCCAACCAAAACCTTGTAATTGCCAGCTGGAAAGCTCTAAAATTACTAAATCATTTTTAGTAACTTTGTCTAATAAAGGTAAGGTTGCTTCGCCTTGTAAATTGCCAGAAATGTAAACTTTTCTTTTTTCGCTGGCCCATATTTTTTGTAACATTTGGCCAATTAGTGTTGTGGTGGTACTTTTGCCACGTGTTCCAGTAATGCCAATAATTGGACAGGGACAATATTCTGCGAAAAGAGATTCATCCATATCAACTTTTATTTTATTGGCAAAAGCTAATTTTAGGTATTGAGAATTTCGGGGGATGCCAGCATTGCGGATTATTAGATCAGCGTTTAAAATATCTTCTTCTTTGTGTTCACCAAGCGTATATTTTATGTTTGGATATTTTTTTAATTGTTCTAGCGACGTCTTAAGTTCCGTAAAATTTTTTAGATCTGTGACGATTACATCAGCTTTTTTTTCAGCAAAGAAAATAGCATCTTTTAATCCACGACCAAGCAAACCCAACCCGAGAATTAAGATTTTTTTATTTTCAAATTTTGGAAGTAGTTTTGTCATTTAGTTGATTGTAAGTTTTTATTTAATTTAATACCAACCTTTGTCTAATAAGAATAAAACAATTCCGATGACGGCTGTTATTGAGGAAATTAACCAAAAACGCATTACAATTTTTGGTTCAGTCCAACCGATTGCTTGTAAGTGGTGATGAAACGGTGCTGATATAAATATTTTCTTTTTTAGAATCTTTTTTGAAGCCACCTGCAATATAACTGAGGCTGATTCTAGGACAAGTAATAAACCAATAACAGGCAAAAGTAAAGCTGTGTTAGTTATCATAGCGACTATGCCAATTGTTACTCCCATGCTCATTGCCCCCGTATCACCCATAAAAAATCTAGCTGGATTAATATTAAACCAAAGGAAAGCAATTAAAGCGCCCATAATAACCCCACAAAAAGCAGCTAATTCAAATTTGCCTTGAGCAAAACTGATTGCTCCCAAAGCTGCAAAAGTTGTGGCAATTGTTCCACCAGCTAAACCATCTAAGCCATCAATTTCATTAACAGAAAAAGAAGTAGCCACTATGATAAAAACAAAGAGTGGAATATACCAAAGGCCGAGCTCGAAATTGCCGATAAATGGTACATGGAAAACATCCCAGTCCAATTTAAAATAAAACCAAAGTGCTCCGATTAAAGCAATAATACTATACAAACTTAAACTAAATAAAACGCTCATTCCACCACCTTTTGGACCAATTTTTTTTACGCCGAGATAGTCGTCTATTAAACCAACAATGGCAGCTAAGACCATTAAGCCAAGTGGCAATAAAGTTTGTTCTCTGGTTAAAAAATTTAGACTACTTATAAAACCATTAGGTAAAAATATTTCTAAAATTGAAAATAAAAGAGCTAAAATTAAAACTGGTAACCAAATTAGAATACCACCCATTGTCGGAGTGCCAGATTTTTTTAAATGAAGTGCAGCGAAAATAGGAGCTGATTTTGAATCTCTAATTTGTTTGCCAAGCCTATATTTATACAAAAAATGAGTTAAAATCGGGGTTGAAAAAAAAGCAATTAAAAAAGATAATAAACTGAGTATTCCAATTTTAAAAATAAAAGATGTTTCCATAACAATGGTTTAGATATTAATTAAAATAGTTAGAAGTGTGGCAATAAAAAGAAAAATTTGGCAAAGAGTTGAAATAATCGTTAAAAAATAGCTTAGTATTTCTTTTTTATTGTAAATTATAAGAGATAAAATTGTATTGATTAAAAAAATTACTAGGCCCAACCCTGGCAAGTAAAAAATCTTCTGCCATTTGCCAAAAAGATCAATGCCAAGGTAAATATTATAATGCAAAGGAATAAAAGATTGTTCTTCTGGTAAATTATAAACAGCTGGATAAAATTTAAAGTAAATTAGAAGCCAGATAAGTAAATTAATTATTAATCCAATTATACTAAAAATTATAAAAACTTTATTTTTCCAAGCTGGAGTTTTTCGTAGATAATCAATGAATTTATGAAAGTGGATTAGCATATTGTTTATTAAATCAATAGCATTATAGCACAATAAATAAACTATTTGAAGTTATTCGTCAAGGTTGAATATTTTGCTAAATTTTGATATAGTTTAGGTGCTTTTAACTAAAATTATGCTTAAATACCATGTTATAACTTTTGGTTGTCAAATGAATAAAAGTGATTCTGAAAGAATCAGTGCAATTTTTGAACACCTGAATTATTCAAATGTCGATGATTTTGTTAAAGCAGATTTTGTGATTATTAATGCTTGTAGTGTTCGGCAAACGGCAATTGATAGGGTTTGGGGGTTGCTAAAAAAAATAGATAAAATTAAGCAAACGCGTAAAATGGTTTCAATTTTAACTGGTTGTTTGTTACCTGAAGATAAAGAAAGATTTAAGCAACGATTTGATTTGGTTTTTAACATTAAAAATTTAAGTGAATTGGAAACTTTTTTACATAATAAAAATGATTGTACCAGTGATGATTATTTTACAACTTTGCCAAAATCAAAAAATAAATTTCAGGCTTTTGTGCCAATTATGACTGGTTGTAATAATTTTTGTAGTTATTGTGCTGTGCCGTATGTTCGCGGTCGAGAAATTAGTCGACCTGTTTTTGAAATTTTGAATGAAATTAAGCGTTTGGTTGAGGCAGGAGCCAAAGAAGTAACCTTACTTGGACAAAATGTAAATTCTTATAATCCAACAGATAGCTTTTCTGCAGATAATCCTTATTCACAAAATTTTGCTAAACTACTTTGGGAAGTAAATCAGATTAGGGGAATTGAAAGAATTATATTTTTTTCTAGTCATCCAAAAGATTTACATGATGATGTAATTCACGCTTTGTCTTTGCCCAAGATGATGAATTATTTGCATTTAGCTTTACAGTCTGGTGACAATGAAATTTTACAAAAAATGAATCGTTTGTATACAGAGAAAGATTTTAGTAAATTAATTGCTAAAGTTAGAAAAGTTAAACCAGACATGGCAATTGGCACGGATATTATTGTTGGTTTTCCAGGTGAAACAAAAGAACAGTTTGAAGCTACATTAAATTTGTATGAAAAATTAAGGTTAGATATTTCTTATCATTCAATGTACTCACCACGCCAAGGTACAAAAGCTGAAGAATTAAATGATGATGTTTCTTATGAAGAAAAGAAAAAGCGTTGGTTTGAACTTCAGGCTTTAGTAAAAAAAATTACTTTGGAAAAAAACCAGAAATATGTCAATATAATTGTGGAAGTGTTAATCGACAAAGTTGCAAAAACTTATTGCGAAGGGAATAGTTTGGAAATGAAAAGAGTTAGAGTTGGTTCTGGCTTTAAGTTGGGTGACTTAATTAAAGTAAAAATAAACAAAGCACAAGAATGGGTTTTAATTGGGGAAGCTGTTTAGTTAAATTTTATTGATTTTAATAATATTATGTCAAATAAAAAAGTTATAATTGTGCTTGGACCAACGGCTAGTGGAAAATCTAGCTTAGCTTTAGCTTTGGCCAAAAAATATAATGGTTATTTGATTTCAGCTGATTCTCGACAAGTTTATAAAGACATGAATATTGGAACAAATAAGGATAAGGGTTTTTGGCGAGATGGTAAATATTACCTTGTTGGTAAAAAGCAAAGTGAAATTCAAGAGCAAAAACTAAATAAAAAAGAAAAATTGATTGAAGAATATTTGGTTGATTTCGTTGATCCAGCAGACAAATATAATTTAGTTGATTGGTTAGAACAAACAAAAAAAGTTATAAATAATAATCTAGATCGTTTGCCGATTATTGTCGGAGGTACTGGACTTTATATCTCAGCTTTGGTAAATGAATATGAATTGCCGGGTGGGTATGATGAAAAGTTAAGAATTAAGTTGGAAAAAGAAGTAGCGGTGAAGGGTTTGAAGTTTGTAATTCAAAAGTTAAAAAAAATAGATCAAGATATTGAAGCCAAAATTGATGTTACCAATCCACGCAGAGTAATTAGATCAGCTGAGATTATTTTACAAACAAAACAACCTTTGCAAATGAAAACAGGGGAGAGTGAATTTGATTTTCTTCAGTTAGGTATAAGTTTACCGAGAGAACAGCTTTATGCAAAAATTGATAAACGAGTTGATGAAATGATTGACGAAGGTTTAGTAGAGGAAGTTAAATTTTTAATAGCCAAAGGTTATGATTGTAAATCATCAGCTATGAGTGGAATTGGTTATCGTCAGATTTGTCAATTTTTGCAAAATGAAATAAGCGGCGCCGAGGCAGTCCGCTTAGTAAAACGTGATACGCGCCGCTACGCCAAGCGCCAGCTTAGTTGGTTTAAGAGAGATGAGCAAATTTATTGGATAAATGATTCAACTGAAGCTGAACAATTAATGAATAATTTTCTTAAACAAAAAAAGACCCCCACGACTTGTTAGAAGTGGGGGCTTTGGTCAACCTTTAACCGTTTTCGTGACGGTTTTTGTAACCTATCCTCAAGCGTGACCTGAGAAAAAGGTAGTTGGCCGTACAATTGTGGGGCACCTAATCCCGTAAGGCAAAGATCCTACGCAAGACTGTTCCGAAGGAAGCAGTCGTCATAGCTGTCGAAACAACCATGAGTCAAGTGTTACCCCACCTTCCAATGTGAGGGAACTTGAACCCGTAAAACAAACATCCTACGCAAGACAGTTCCTCCGAAGAGGTAAGCTGTCGTCATAGCCGTCAAAACGACCATGAGGCTGGTGTGATTCCCACAATTTATAATTGATCCACAGTTCCAATGACTGCGGTAATCAGTAATATATATCTCACTTTACAATTCATTATGGCAAAGATTTTATTTTTTGTCAATAGTTGTATATTTTTTTATCTAAAATTGCTATAAAAGGGCTTATTCTGGAAACAAAAAAACAGTTAAAACATTGACTAAGTAAGAGTAATTTGCTATAGTATAATGTTCATTAATGTAGTTTAACATTAGAGGTGTACCATGAGAAACTTTTTGTTTATTTTTGTTATTTTTCCTTTTTGTCTGAACGGGTGTATTCTTGAAGAGTGTTCAAATGATTACGACTGCTATTCAGATGAGTACTGTGGTTATGACAATTGGTGCCATCCTATTTCGGAGTACTATGTCGGTTATAGCGTAGCTTGCTACTCGGACTATGATTGTTCATATGGTACTTACTGTGCATCGGATGGCTTGTGTTATGAGGTTGGTTGTGTTTCTGACTATGAATGTCCATATGGTACTTTCTGTGCCTCAGATGGCAATTGTTACACTGACTATGATAGTTGTTACTCGGATTATGATTGTCCAGCTGGAAGTTATTGTGAATCTGACGGTTTGTGTTACTACGATGATGGTTGTTACTCAAATCAGGACTGTTCGTTGAATCAATATTGCGAAACGGATGGTTATTGTTACGAGTATGACGATTATTGTTATGATGACTACGACTGTTTGAACGGTCAGTACTGTGATTTTGATGGCTATTGTTATGAGTACTGTTATTCGCACAACGATTGCCCAGATAATTGTTATTGTACCTTTGAAAATACTTGTTTCTGTAATTAGAAAAATCAAAGCGGATTTCCCACAGGAAATCCGCTTTTACTTTATTAGAAGAATAAACCACCAGCGTAAGCTGGTGTGTGCGTTTAAAGGCGAAG
>CAYSUN010000040.1:0-10764 GCA_964434235.1 uncultured Gammaproteobacteria bacterium
CAAGGGTTGGGCTGTTCGCCCATTAAAGCGGCACGCGAGCTGGGTTCAGACCGTCGTAAGACAGGTCGGTCTCCTATCCACTATGATCGTGGAAACTTGAGGAGATCCTTCCCTAGTACGAGAGGACCGGGAAGGACGGAGCTCTAGTGTACCAGTTGTTCCACCAGGGGCATTGCTGGGTAGCTACGTTCGGTTTGGATAAACGCTGAAAGCATCTAAGCGTGAAGCCGTCTTCAAGATTAAATTTCGTTATGAGACTCCTCGCAGACTACGAGGTTGATAGGCAGTAGGTGTAAGTGCAGTAATGCATTTAGCCGAGCTGTACTAATAAGTCCATTGTATGGCCACTATAATGTTAATATTACGAAATAGTACTCTTTATAATTTTATTTTTTGAAATATTTCTAAAAACAGAGATATTGTCCTGGTGATTCTAGCGCAGGGGTCACACCTGTTTCCATCCCGAACACAGTAGTTAAGCCCTGTAGCGCCGATGATACTACACAGTGGGAAAGTAGGTCGTCGCCAGGACAATGTCTCTGTTTTTTATTTTAAACTTTTACGACCTACTCAAATTTTACTCTAAAGTTAAAAAGGGCGGAGCCAGCTTGTCCCGCTGTTCGAGAAAAGCGGGGGACAATGTCTCTGTCTTTTTGTTTTAAATAGTAAAGGATTGCCTTCGGTAAGTTACTTTTTGACAGCAAAAAGTAACCAAAACCCAGCTACTCGCGAGCGGCTGGAAAAACTGCTGGGGCTTCGAATTCGCGTGGTTTTAATATTATCCGGGGCTAGGGCAATGGCGAACTTCGCCCCAGACCCAGAGGAATTTGTCGTTTTGGTGAAAATAATAGGAAATGGATAAATAATTATGTAAAAATGCCTCTATGTTCTATTTTATTTTTTTATTACCTAATTTAAAATAAATTCAGTTTCAAACTAGAAATACGATATTTGTATATAATTGAAGTAATTTTGGTAAAAAAAAGTATTTAACAGTTGACTTTTGTTAGAATATTTGATATATTAATTTGTTCAGAATAAATAATTTAAGATCAATAGGTAAAATGGTCTTTTATTACTTGTTCTTAATTTGAGAACAGGCTCTCGCGCTGAGGGGTTCAGCGTAATTTTAATTAAGGAGGACAGCCATGGGAAAGAAAATGGTTGTCGGTGATTCGTACAATCCGTACGGGTTACTGGAAGAATTAATGAAGCAGTTGAAGGTCGGTCGTAAGACTGATGGGAAAAAGGGGTTAACCGAGGATAAACTCCGAGCATTTCTGGAACACCGAAATCCGTTTGACGCGGACCAACTTTCAGCAGTTCTGCCGTACGCAGACGAAGTTGTGAAAAGCGACTTTGGTTATCCGAAAGGATTCCGTTTTCGCACGGTAGCTGAACAGGTTGGAAGGTTGTCCAAAGAATTTCCGAATTTGGATGCCCGTTATGTTGAATCTCTGTCTTTAGGTGATTTACCTAAAGGTGCAGAAGGCTGGGGAGTGATTCCCAAGCCTTCAAAGGTAGCTGAAAGCTATCATGGCGCGTTAGCCAAATCAATTGAATTGCTTTCTGAGCAAAATGGCAACAAGTTCAAGAACTGGCGCGAAGGCTGGTTGACTAAGAAGCATTTCCGCTTGCTTGAGAAAACTGAGAAGGCGCTGGCCAAGCTGGAAAAGGAAACTCCGGGTGATTATCTGGTGATCCCATTCCAGTTCGGTAAGAGATGGGGTGGAAGATCAGTTCGTCATACGCAGGTTCGGTTTGCGGAAGATGAATTCGGACTCGGTCCGTATGAAGTTGCAATTTTGCTTCTGACTCACCCGGATCGTATTACCGGCGCTGGTCAGTTGTACATTGATTGCGCCGGATGTGAGTATAGGACTTATGTTTCTGAGAGCGCGTTCCCGTTCTGCCTCAGCTTCCACTGGCGCGACAACGTTGAGCAACTTGTACTGTACTACTACAGGACTGATGATGCCCTTGAACATTGGGGTTCTGCGTCTGGCTTCGCCTCGTAGTGATTTGTACTTTGAATTTTGAAGCCTTGGGCTTTTTTGTGACTTGAGTTTTGTTACTTTAAAGGCTCCGCAACGCGGAGCCTTTCTTTTTTTTCTTTGCTTTCTTTTTTGTAAAGCTGATTGGTTGTGTTAAAATAAAAATATGATTTGTTTAATCAACTTATTTTATTTTTATGAAAGTTATCGCTGACCTCCATATTTATTCTAAATAATCACGAGCAACTCCACTACAAAGGAATATTAATGTTTTGGGTCAATGGTGATATTAAAAAGTTAAAGACGGTTTTAGAAAAAATTGTATAAGATAAGTATTGACAAAATAATAAAGCCTTGATATAGTAAATAGTCTTGAGAACAAGGAAATTAGGATAAATTTTTGTCCTTATTTCTCTGTTCTCATGATGAGGCAGACCGGCGATATCGACCGGATCTCGATATGCTCTTTCAACTGGAGGTTGGTGATGACTGAAAAGATCACACCTGGCCAAAGAAAGCAAATTTTGCGATTGTTTGAAGACCAACTGGATAAGCTGGATTTGCAAAAGAGTCTTGCTCAATACTTGATTAAATGTGGTGGGGATTTTCAAGCAAAGATTGTGAAAATTATTGCTGAATATAAATCAGGTGATTGTCTGCCGTACGCAGACGAAGTTGTGAAAAGCGACTTTGGTTATCCGAAAGGATTCCGTTTTCGCACGGTAGCTGAACAGGTTGGAAGGTTGTCCAAAGAATTTCCGAATTTGGATGCCCGTTATGTTGAATCTCTGTCTTTAGGTGATTTACCTAAAGGTGCAGAAGGCTGGGGAGTGATTCCCAAGCCTTCAAAGGTAGCTGAAAGCTATCATGGCGCGTTAGCCAAATCAATTGAATTGCTTTCTGAGCAAAATGGCAACAAGTTCAAGAACTGGCGCGAAGGCTGGTTGACTAAGAAGCATTTCCGCTTGCTTGAGAAAACTGAGAAGGCGCTGGCCAAGCTGGAAAAGGAAACTCCGGGTGATTATCTGGTGATCCCATTCCAGTTCGGTAAGAGATGGGGTGGAAGATCAGTTCGCCATGGGCAAGTTCGGTTCACGGAAGATGAATTCGGACTTGGTCCGTATGAAGTTGGAATTTTGCTTCTGACTCATCCGGATCGTATTACCGGCGCTGGTCAGTTGTACATTGATTGCGCAGGATGTGAGTATCGGACTGATGTTTCTGAGAGCGCGTTCCCGTTCTGCCTCAACTTCCACTGCTCCTACCTCTATGAGCTGCTTGAGCTGTACTACTTCAGCACTGATTTTGCCAATGAGCGGTGGGGTTCTGCGTCTGGCTTCGCCTCGTAGTGATTTGTACTTTGAATTTTGAAGCCTTGGGCTTTTTTGTGACTTGAGTTTTGTTACTTTAAAGGCTCCGCAACGCGGAGCCTTTCTTTTTTTCGTCGCGCAAGTGGCGAGGTTAGTTTAAGATTATAAATTTTGTGATATAATATATTTGAAAGTAGGCTAATGAATTAATATCTACGGATATTGGTCGCCGAAATCTCTGATTGTGAAAATCAGCGTCTTGATTTGTTTACAAATCAAGAGAGTATTATCGCGATATAGACACTGCTTGCCGGGTTCTGGCGCAGATTTCCAGTAAATTCTGGGATACTGCCACATATTAGTTTTTATTTTGAAAACTCATTGAGGGAAGTAATTTCTTCGATGCTCTATGGATGGAATTCGGCAATTTTATTGAGCTGAGAGCGCGTTCCCGTTCTGCCTCAACTTCAACTGGAACAACAACTATAAGCAACTTGAACTGAACTACAACAGAACTGATAATGCCAATGAACAATGGGGTTCTGCGTCTGGCTTCGCCTCGCTATGTCTATGTTTTTAAGCAAAAGCTCTGAATAAACAGAGTTTTTGTGATATTATTTAACAGATTTTATCCAACCACCCAGCATTCTGCCAATTTCTTGTAATTGCTCTTGTAGATTGATTGATTTTCTTTGGTCAATAATTTTAAGATCATATGCCAATCGAATTAGCAGTTTTAATAAAGAAAGATTTGTGTCAGCATTTTCTAAATGTGGAAGTTTCCAGTCTTTCTTTACCTTTTCAGCCTTGAATAATAATTCCAGTAGTTGAAGTGAGTAATTTTTTATTTCGTTCCCTAAATTGTGTTTGTCTCCTTTTGGAAAAAGTTTTACTGCTTGATAAACATCTTTATACAGATCGTAGGTTTTTTGAATTAAAGAAATTTGAGTATGAGTCATACGATTTTTGATCAAATTGTTAGTATTGAAAATTTATATTTGGCCTGGAATGAATTTAAAAGGGGAAAAAGAAAAAAGCCTGATGTTCAAAGGTTTGAGTTTAATTTAGAGGATAATCTTTTTAAACTAAACTGGCTCTTGAGAACAGGGCGCTATAGACATGGCGACTATCAGAAGTTTAGCATAAATGATCCAAAATTCAGAATAATCCATAAAGCCTGCGTGCAAGATAGAATTGTCCATCATGCGGTTTTCCGTATCTTATATCCAATTTTTGACAAGTCGTTTATTTATGATTCATATTCATGCAGGATTAACAAGGGAACCCACAAAGCCGTGAAGCGTTTGGAGTTATTTACCAAGAAAATGAGTCGAAATTACCGATTGCCGTGCTTTGTCCTTAAATGTGATATAGCTAAATTTTTTAACACAATTGATTATCAGATATTAATTAATTTGATTGAACGAAAAATTAAAGATATTAGGGTAATGAATATAATTAGGGAAATTATTTATAGCTATAAAACTGTTCAAGACAAAGGCGTACCTTTAGGCAATTTAACCTCGCAGCTCTTTGCAAATATTTACATGAACGAGTTTGACCAATTTGTAAAACATGAATTAAAAATAAAAAAATATATTAGATATACAGATGATTTTGTTTTTGTTTATCACGATGAGCAGTTTTTGAAAGAGATTAATTCAAAAAGTGGAAATTTTTTATGGAACAAATTAAAACTTGAATTTCATCCAAAAAAAGTAAGTGTTCGCAGGTTGAATCAAGGGATTGATTTTTTGGGATACATTATTTTTCCGTATCATACAGTTTTAAGAACAAGAAGTAAGCAAAGAATGCATGCAAAAATATACAAAAGGCTAATTGAATATAATACAGGAAGGCTTAGCCGTGTTTCATTTAATCAGACCATGCAATCGTATTATGGAATATTACAGCATTGTTATGGAAAAGATCAAAAAAAAATCATTAATGCGATTATTTATAATTATTGTAATTTTATATAAAAATGTTAAAATATAATAATATGAAATATTTGCTTGGGGCAGTTTTTTTATTATTTGTGCTGACTAGTTGTGGATTTACAAACTATGTTGGTTTAACGTTGCCAAGTGGAGAAGTTCTAAAGTTAAAAGTAGCCTCCAGTGCAATTGAAAAAAGTACTGGTTTAAGTGGCATTCCAAATATGCAGGATTTTGATGGAATGCTTTTTTTGTTTGCCAAACCGGAAGAGGCAAATTTTTGGATGAAAGATATGCAGTTTTCTTTGGATATACTTTATCTTGATGAAAATAGGGATGTTTTGGAAATTCACGCTGACCAACAGCCATGTAAAAATATTCTCGAATGTCCGTCTATAACTTCAAAAACAAATCAAATTAAGTATGTTGTTGAATTAGCATCTGGTAAAGCTGAAGAGTATGGGATTGAAATAAATAATAAACTAAATTGGTAATATGATTTATTTTTACTATGTAATTTTAGGTATTGTTTTGTTGGTTTTATGTGTAATAACATTTTATACTTGTTCATTGCTAGTTGGTTTAATTAGAGCCAAAGGTGTGCCTTATGTTCCACTTAGTAAAAAACAATTGGCTTTTCTGAACGAAAATATTAAGTTGAATGAGAATGATAAAGACATAGATTTTGGATCAGGAGATGGTCGTGTGCTTAGAATGTTTGAAAAACAAGGCGTAAAATACTTGACTGGTTATGATGTTAACCTTTGGGCGATTTTATTAGGAAAAATAAAAAATAAAATTACTAATTCAAAAGTAAACTTGCAACATAAAAATTTTAAATCCTTAAATATTGGCGAGTTTAATAAAGTTTTTTGTTATTTACTTGAAGGGCAACTTTCTAAATTACAGAATAAATTTGAAGCAGAATTAAAACCAGGAGCTGAAGTTATTTGTTTTTCTTTTGAAGTAAAGGGTTGGAAAAGATTAAAAGTTATTACTAACGGAAAACATAGAATTTTTGTTTATACAATATGAATAAGCAAGTAATTATATTGGCAGCAGGAAAAGGAAGTCGAATGAAAGTTGATAAACCAAAAGTGTTAGTTGAAATTCTTGGCAAACCTATGATTGAATATGTTTTAGACTCTGTGAAAATTGTTCAAAGTATGGTCAAGCCAGTCGTAGTTGTTGGGCACCAAGGAGAATTAGTACAGGATAAAATTAAAGATAGAGCCACTATTGTTTGGCAAAAAGAACAACTTGGGACTGGACACGCTGTAGCCATAGCAAGAAATATTTTTTTAAATTTTAGTGGTGCAATCTTGGTTCTTTATGGTGATCATCCATTAATTAGTCCGAAAACAATCGAAAAGCTTTTTAAAATTCACGAGGAAAGAAATTCAGTTTTAAGTTTGATGACAACCGAAGTTGAAGATTTTACTGATTGGCGATCAAGTTTTATGGAGTTTGGTAGAATTATAAGAGACAATGATAATCATATTCAGAGCATTCGAGAATTTAAGGATTGTTCGGATGCGGAAAAGAAAATAAAAGAAGTTAATCCTGGTTATTATTGTTTTGATTCAGTTTGGCTTTGGCAAAATATTCAAAAATTACAAAATAAAAACAATCAAAAAGAATATTATTTAACTGATTTAATTAGTTTAGCTGTAGCTCAGAATGAAAAGATAAGTTCAATTCAAATCCCGCCATTAGAATGTTTGGGTGTTAATACTTCGGAGCAATTGCAAATGGTAGAAAATTTAATAAAAAATAAATAAAATTAAAATGCAAGTTATTGCTGACTTACATATTCATTCTAAATATTCTAGAGCTACTTCACCAGAAATGAATGTAGATTCTTTGAATGTTTGGTGTCAAAAAAAAGGTATTCAGCTTATTGCTACTGGTGATTTCACTCATCCGCAATATCTTCAAGAATTAAAGGATAAACTTGTTGCAGATGGAAGTGGTTTTTTAAATCTAGATAACCAGTTAACCAGTAAACCAGGAAAGCAGACAACTAAGTTCGTTTTAAGTGCTGAAATTGCTTGCATTTACAAAGACAAAGATAAAACAAGACGATTGCATGTTTGTGTTTTAGTCCCAGATTTTGTAACAGTTGATAAGATTAATGCAGAGTTAAATAAAAGAAATTGTAATTTGAAATCTGATGGTCGGCCAATAATTGGTTTAAGTGCTAAACAGCTTGCTCAAATTTGTTTTGAGGCAAATGAAAAAACTTTAGTAATACCTGCTCATATTTGGACGCCTTGGTTTGCACTTTTTGGTTCAAAGTCTGGCTATGATAGAATTGAAGACTGTTTTGAAGAGTTAACACCAAATATTTATGCAGTTGAAACTGGATTAAGTTCTGATCCACCGATGAATTGGCGTTTATCTGCTTTGGATAAGCTAACCTTGATTTCTAATTCTGATGCACACAGTCCAAGGAATATTGGACGAAATGCTAATTTTTTTTCCATGCAGAAATTTAATTACGATGAACTTAGACAAATCTTGAAAGATAAAGATGCGAATAAATTTTTATTTACGGTAGAGTTTTTTCCGCAAGAAGGGCGTTATCATTTTGATGGTCATCGTGCATGTAAATTTGTTTGTTCACCACAAGAAAGTAAAAATAAGTATAAAAATATTTGCCCAGTTTGTAAAAGAGAATTAGTTTTGGGTGTTGAGCATCGAGTTGATGATTTGGCTGATAGGCCCGTTGGGTTTAAACCAGCAAGGATAATTCCATACAAACATTTAGTTCCTTTGCAGGAAATAATTTCAGAATGTTTGCAAAAAGGTAAGCTTACTAAGACTGTGCAATTATTTTATGAAAAAATGATTAAACAAAAAACAGAATTTGAAATTTTATTAGACCTTGATTATCAAAAGTTAAAGTTTATTTCTAATGAAATTGTGGCTGAGGCGATAATTCGTGTTAAAAAGGGAAAAGTATATACTCAACCTGGTTATGATGGTGAATATGGTACTGTTAAAGTTTTTAACCCTGAGGAAATTAAGAATTTTTCACCTAGCCAGAATAAATTAGTATAAATTTAAGAATAAAAAAAGATCCGACTTGCGTCGGAACTTTTTTTATCGAACTATTTTTTCTTTCGTTTTGCTACTTTTTTCTTTGGAGCAGCTTTTCTTTTCTTTGGAGCAGCTTTCTTTTTTGCTACTTTCTTAGCAACTTTTCGCTTTGGAGCAGCTTTCTTTTTTGCTACTTTCTTAGCAACTTTTCGCTTTGGAGCAGCTTTCTTTTTTGGAGCTGCCTTTCGCTTTTTAGCTGGCATAATTTTTTTCCTCCTATCATTTTTTAAGCAGAAAAATTTTTTCAAGCTTAAAAAATATACAGAGATTTTATTTTTATTTAATTTTAAATGTTAATTATCATTTTTCATTTAAATTATAGTTCTTTTTTTCAAAACTAACAATAGTTTTTTAAAATTTAAAATTAATATGGGGATAACTTTAAAACAAGAAAACAAAAAAACAAAAAATCAATAAAACAAAAAAATATAAAAATTGATTTTAAGTTGTTAAATTTTGTTTTTTATAAACAAAGATTTTTTCTGAATTTTGTTTTTTTGTATGAAGTGTGATAATTTTTTTTGGTTTTAAGTTTGGTAAAGAAGTATCGTTCGTTATAAGTAGTGATTGCGGTTTAGCTTCAGTTAAAAATTTTTTTTCAAGCATTTCCATTTCCGTATACCAGAGATATGAATAAAAAATATCAGCTTTTGAAAAATCAAATGAATAAATGTTTTGGTGGATGAACTTTATTTTTCTTTTTTTAAGAAAATTTAGAAGTTTACAAATGAAAATTCTAAAGTAGCTGTTGTCTATTGCAATAATATTCAAGTTTGGGTATTTATTTTTTGTTTGAAATGATAAAGAACCCCAAGCACAACCCAAGTCAACAAAAGATTTTTCTGTAAGTTGGTTTTGCTTGATGATTTCGTGTAAATAAAAAATAGCCTTTGGGTGGCTTGTAATGTCATGTCTATAACAAAATGAGTGCACAATGAAAAAAACAAATAAAGTTAAATTGATGATTAAAGTTAAGGCGATGATGACTATTAGTAAGTAAATCATAAGTAATATTTTTTTGTGAGTTCAAATATGTATTTAGCTGGATTTTGTTTAGGTCCAATGGAGGGCAGGTGGTGCATTTCTATGCAAGGTAACGTGTTTATTTCTAAAATTCCACAAGGTTGTTTGTAAAATGGTTCAGTGATGTCATCACAAATGAAATCCAAGCCAATTATTTTTATATTCAATTCTTTAGCTATTTTGTTAAAAAAGTACAAATTTTTTTTGTGAATTTTGTTGGTAACCTCCTCTATGTCGCCCCCGAGTTTCATAAATGGGTCAGTTTGTATAAATTTTATTTCTTGGTCAGGTAAAATTTTATTTAGATTAATGTTTGAATTTGGAATTAGTGGATAATAAAAACTGCCGTCTCTTTTGGGGTCTAAATTTTTTAAAGTTATAAGTTCTTCAATTGTTGATGCGCCATCTCCAATAACGTGAGCTGGTATTTGTTTAGCGCAAAATATTTTTTCTTGATCAATGATAGTCACGCGATGGACAAAACCTGATTGTAAATATTTCTCAATAATAAAGGTAGGAGCATATTCTAGCGTATACTTGATTGCTAAAAATAATTCTTTTTTATTTGTAATATTAGTTGTAACATGACGACTGACTGAGCCAAATCTAGGTTTAACAACTAATGGGAAACCCAACTTTAGGCCATACTTTAAAGCTCGTTTTTTTTGGAAAAACCAAAAGCCTCGACCTTCTGGAGTTGGAAACTTTTTGTTACTAAGTATTTTTTTGCATTTAAGTTTGTCGTCAATTTGATGAAAAATTTTTCCGTTTTTGTGTTCAGCTAAAGGTAATGAAGTAAAGTGAATCGTTTTATTTTGGATAGTAAGTCTAAAATTATTAGTTTGTCTATTTTTGTTTTTTAAAACCTGAATTTCGGCATTTTGTTTTCTGGCTTCTTCTATGAAAATTTTTGTTCTTAGTTTGAGGCTTTGTAAATCTGGATCAGCGTAATGGTTGTCTTCCCAAAATAGAAATATTTTTTCCAAAAGAGGGTCGATCAATCTATTAAATTTTTGGCTTAAGTAAATAAAATATTTTGGGATAAAAAAATGGCTAATTATCTCATTAAGCCAATTGTCGGTGTGGTGCGATTTTGGTTGTTCGCAATCTGGACAGTAATTTGTTTTTTTTATTCTTCATACTAGATACATTTTAGCAAAAAGATAGGAAATATACCATAAATTTGGGAATCAAAAAAGAACCTTTGTAAAAAGATTCTCTTTTGGTGGACCCGGCCCCGCACTAGTCTTCACATTGTTCAGACAATGCGGGGTAAACAGGAAATTACAAAGAAATTAGTATTATCGATTCCTGCGTTGCTGAAGAAGTTTATGATTTTAGGGATCAAAAAAGAACCTTTGTAAAAAGATTCTCTTTTGGTGGACCCGGCCCCGCACT
>CAYSUN010000040.1:10864-11169 GCA_964434235.1 uncultured Gammaproteobacteria bacterium
TTTTAGGGATCAAAAAAGAACCTTTGTAAAAAGATTCTCTTTTGGTGGACCCGGCAGGAATCGAACCTGTGACCTCCTCGGTGCAAACGAGGCGCTCTAGCCAACTGAGCTACGGGCCCTTGATGCTCACTTCATTCGCCGAAGCGAAGAGCGGTGAGCGCAACAAAATGTTGTATAAAAATACTAACAAAATTATAATACCTTGTCAAACTAGTTTAAGGCAAATAGGATATGCACAGTTTGTTTGAGCTAGGCTATCCAACAACTTTGGACAGTAAATCAACAAATAAAGTAGTTGGAATAAA
>CAYSUN010000041.1:0-10439 GCA_964434235.1 uncultured Gammaproteobacteria bacterium
GCTTCGCCTTTAAACGCACACACCAGCTTACGCTGGTGGTTTATTCTTCTAATCACAAATCCCATTGAAAATTCAATGGGATTTTTTTATACAAGAATGTAAATTTGTAAAAAAAATAACCGTTTTTCTCTGGCAGGGGCGCTAGGATTTGAACCCAGTCTAAAGGTTTTGGAGACCCTTGTGCTACCATTGACACTACACCCCCTTATTGACCAAAGAAAAAAGGTTATTTAAAGGTAAATTTATAATATCAAAATGTTAAAATATTGGCAAGATTATAAATTCTCCAGTTTCTTTATATATTCATCAATGTCAAAAGTGTTTAATTTTATTTGGCAGTTTTTTGATAATTTAGAATATTCATCGTCAGTCATTTTAATGCATTTTTTTATTATTTGCTCAAAATTTTTATCATTTTCTGCTTCAAACAAGTAGCCAGTTTTTTGATCTTCTACTAATTCTGGAATCCCACCTATGCTTGAGGCAACGACAGACGTCCCATAATTATAACTTAAAGGGATTACGGTTGGAGAGTTTTCATAACATAAGCTTGGGACTATTAAAAAATCAATCTCTGAAAAAATATTTTTTAATTCCTCACCTGTTTTTTTGCCTAAATATTTTATAAATTTATTGTTTGTAATTTGCATGCTACCAGAACCAACAATATGCAGTTCTTGCTTGAGTTTTTTTTCTTGCCAGAAATTGATTAACCATTCAAGACCTTTGTGTTTTTCTAATTGACCAATGAATAAAAACTTGTTTTGTTTTTTAGTTTTTATTTTATTATCAAGATCAATCTCAATTGGATTAGGTAATATAACTTGATGTGATTTTTTAAAAAATCCTTTTTCTTTGTAAAAATTAAGCAACCACTTTGATGGACTTATTATTACGTCAGGTGAACCAAATTGTTTTGCACAAATTTTTGCATAAATTTTAGTCAAAAAACCATTTACCAAAAAAGATTTTTCTTTATTTTTAAAAATAAGACCACTTGGCACGGCAAGTTGTACATCATGTAAAATATGGAAATGCCGAATGTTCAGCTTGTTTATTAATTTAGGAATAGTGAAACCAATGCCCATGAGATTATGAGTCATGACAATGTCTGGCTTCTCATTTTTTAAAATCTTCTCTACAAAACTTGAAGCAGAAAAATTAAAAATATTTATAAAATGCCAAAGTATTTTTAATAAAATATTCTTTTCATCTAATTTTAAGTAATAAAATAGATTCATGGGTTTGAATCTATATATTGCAAAGTTATTTTGTTTTGTTTGTTTGGTACTTGTATTATCGGGCGAAGTTGTGATAATAAAAATTTCATGCCCAGCTTTTAATAAACCTTCAGCAGTTTGTTTGACAACATTTTCCGCACCTCCTCTAGCTAGTGGCTCATATAAATTAGATATTAAACAAATTTTCATAACAACATCAAGGTTATAAATTGTTGTACAATCTTTCAAGTTTATCTGTAATAATTGACCATCGATATTTATTTTCTACACTTTCTATGCATGATTTGCCAAAAAGAAGTAATTTTTCTGGTTTGGAAAGTAAAACATCAATCTTATTGGCAATATCGCGGCTATTCTTTGGTTCAACAAGTAAACCGTTTATGCCCGTTTCAACAACTGATCGAACGCCTTTTAGATTTGAAGCAATTATAGGTTTTCCGCAAGCCATGGCCTCCAAAAGTACTATACCAAAAGATTCAGAACTGTTAACTGATGGCAAGATAAAAATATCAGCTAAATTAAAATGATCAACTTTTTCTTCATCTTTAATATATCCAGAAAAAATAATTTTATTTTCTAGATCTAAACTTTTGCTCAGCTTTATATAATCTGATTTTAATCCTCCATCTCCAACAATTAAGGCTTTAACATTTTCTGATTTTATAAATTTAAAAGATTTAATTAGATAATTTATACCCTTAAAATAATGCGATGGACCTAAACCTCCAACAAATAAAATAACTCGATC
The DNA here is from genome assembly GCA_964434235.1 of uncultured Gammaproteobacteria bacterium. Taxonomy (GTDB): domain Bacteria; phylum Patescibacteriota; class Patescibacteriia; order UBA11705; family JABHMO01; genus JABMRF01. Next base: position 1,990 of record CAYSUN010000041.1, read on the forward strand.
TTGAGGTTTGATATTGTATTTTTGCATCAACGTAGTTGATTTTTCTTTTGGTAAAAAATGTCTAGGTACTCCGAATGGTATTTCAATAAATTTTTTTATATTTTGAAAATAATAATTTTGAATTATTGAATTTTCGACATAATCTTCTGACGAAACAATAATTTTATCAGCAGAATTAAGAATGAAGTTAATTACGTATTTATTTACCAAAATTTCAAAAAACTTTCTCCAACCACTTAAATTTATATCCATGTGATAGCTGATAACTAATTTTTGTTTTTTACTTCTTAGTCTTTTAGCGCAAGCTACAAAAAGGGCTGTTCCAAAAAATGGATAATGTAAATGTACTATATCAAACCCCCTTAATTTCCATAATAGTTGAGGTAAAATTGCTCCAAACCCAATTTTCATAAGTGGCCTTAAAACCTCGACTTTATAACTTTTATTCTCTAAATATTTTTTTTCACAGGGAACAAAAGTTGTAACCGAGTAACCCCTTTTGGTTAATTGATCAGAATATGAATGAGCCACAACACCAATTCCTCCAGCCGATGGTGGTAAAACACAAACAACTTGAGCTATTTTCGGTTTTGTCTGATCTTTATTGTTCATCATATAGTTGATCTTGAATTAATAAATCTAATTTTATTTGTTGATTAATAATTTTTCTTTCTTTAATAAACAATGGCTCACAACTGCTAAATAGATCTTTACTTAGGACCGTGCAAGTGTTAATAAAGGATATTGGAATTTCATTTTCAGTAATTGCTAAATCTTGCTCTTCGTAAAAATGTTGAATGATGCATTTATTTTGGTCGTTTCTTCTTAAAATTTTAATTAATGAATAAACAATTTTCCCAGCTTGTGCTTCTCCTTGGTCGCTCACTAATAAAATATTTCTTCCAGTACAATCAGCAAAAGCTTTTTTAAAACAAGCTAAGACCTTTTCATTGTCTTTTCCGAAATTAGAATTTCCACCTTGTTTTTCATAATAAATACCGCAAGTTTTTTCCGAAGCATTATAATAATGTTCGATAGGCATTGCTTCGACAAAACGAAAAGATTTCTTTAGCTGTAGTTGTGAACCAGGGTAAAGAAATTTTAGATAAAGCCCTGAGGCTATAACTAGTATTATTAAAATTAACCATGATATTTTTTTTGACATAACTACCAAATAATAATCTTTTGACAAATTTTTAGATAAATGTTGGTAATGGGATTTACTACGAATTGTAGAATTGGGTTGTTGATTTCAGTAAAAGATATTTTTCCAACATAACTTTGAAATAGTTTACGATCAGATATTAATCTAATTTTCTTATTTTTTTCTCTTTGTCCAATTAAATAATGCCAAGTCTTTGGATTTACAAAGTATAAATAAATGCGGAGTTTTGTCAAGAATGTACCCGAAAAGAATGAATGAAACAATAAACCAATTTCCATGAATAAAATCATTGGTAAAAATAGGATAATCGTAGTTAGTTTGTAATAATTGAGAATTATAATGTAACGATTTCTTTCCATGTAATAAAACATATTTATACTTCGAGTAAAATCATACTTATGCCAGAGTTTGGAGTTCGTTGCCAAAACAATTTTTTGGCCAAGTAACTTTACTTTTAAGCTAATGTCTATGTCGTCGTGATACATGTATAGTTCTTCGTCATAACCATTTATTTTTGTAAATAATTTTTTACTGATTATGAATGAGCAACCGCTAGCATAACCATTAATTGGAGTAATGTTATTCAATTTAAATTTCGAAATATCTTGCCTATATCCATTAGTAAAGCCAAAACCCAGATAATGTAATTCGTTACCAAGCGAATTTATTAAATTAGGCTGGCTATCTAAAAGGATCAACGATTGAGCAATTCCTATATTTGAATCAGACTTTATAGCGTAAACTAGCTCTTTTAGCCAGTCTTTGTCCAACCGAACATCCATGTTTAATATGACTAAATATTCACAACCATCTTTAATTGCTTTTTGAGCACCAAGGTTATTGGCAGCTGAATAATTGCCATCAGTCCGAGTTAGAATTGTTGCTTTGGGATAATTTGTTTTTAGATAATATTGCGAATCTTGTGACGTAGCATTATCAACAAGATAAACTTTAAAATTTTCTTTTGGATATGATTGTTGCTCAAGTCCATCTCGGCAGTCCGCTAAAAATTTTTTAGCGTAATCCTTATAATTGACAATTATAATTCCTACTTTGGGCATACTATTTTTGTAAACGATTATCCTTAGCTTTTTCAATCGCAATTTTTTGTACTAATTCAGAAATTTTTTGTTCGTGTTTTTTTAAACGTAAATTATAACGGAAGGCAAAGTAGAATAATGTAATTATTGATAAATAAATCAATAAATCGACTCCTCGTCCAATTCCAACTTTATTGGCTAACCAAGATAAAGTTTCAGGAAATAAGTTGATAAATAAAATTGACAACCAAAAAAATATCCAAAGAAAAAACAACCAGTTGGACATTTCTTTTTTTATAACTTTTTGAAGTGCTCGGATTATCATCCAGGCTGTAATAAATAAAATTATGATTTGAAAAATACTCATATGCGGTTTAATATTTTTGCCCAAAACAATTTCCAACCCAAACTGATTTGAGGACGGACTTGTTTTGAACTTGTTTCCTTGTTGTAATTTACAGTTATTGGAATTTCCCTAAATTTTAATTTATTTTTGGAGATTAAACTTAAAATTTCTGTACAGTGGGCAAAGTCATCATGTTGCCAATTTAATTCATCAATTATTCCAGTTCGAAAAGCTCTTAAACCACTTTGTGGGTCTGTGAATTCAAGCATTAAAATCTTTGAACTGAAAAGCTTAGCTAAAGTTAAGATTATTTTCTTTTTTAATGGTAAATTAGGTTTTGCTTGCAAAAATCTTGAACCTAAAATAATTTGATTATCTGAGCAGTGCAGTTCATTAATTATAGTACTCAGATCTTCAAGTCTGTGTTGACCGTCAGCATCAAAGTGAATTACTGCTTCGAAACCTTTTAGAATAGCTAATCTTGTGCCTGTTCTAAGAGCAGCACCTTGTCCCAAATTAGTTGAATGAGCAGTGTAAATTATAGGTAATTTTTGCAAGTTTGCTAAAGTGTTATCTGTGCTACCATCATCTACTACAATAATATCTACAAAGTTTTGTTCTAGTAGATTTTTTACGACAATTTCAATTCTTCCTCCTTCGTTATAAGCAGGAATTACAATACAGGTTTTCATATTTAATTAAATCTGATTTGAATTTCTTAGAGTAGTCGCCCTATATGTCTGTACTGAATGTTAATAAATCCTTGTGTGCGCGAGTGTAATCAACAGTTTTTTGTAAGCCATCTTCAAGGGTAACTATTGGTACCCAGCCAAGCTCTTCTCTGATTTTTGTAATATCAGGTAATGTTAATTGACGCATGAATTTTTTTTCATTTTCAAAAACAATTTTTGATTCTGAACCAGTTAATTCAATAACTTTTTTAGCTATATCAACTAATCTGAAAACATCAGTACTGCCAATGTTTATTGGATCAAGCATTGGGGTTTCCATTACTTTTAAACAGCCTTCAACAACATCACTAACATAGCAAAAAGATGATTTGAATTCTTCATCGCCATAAATAACAAGATCTTTGTTATCTAGAGCATTAGAAATAAAATCTGGCAACATTTGTCCATCATTCAAAAGCATACGAGGACCATAAGTTCTAAATATTCGAACTATTCTAGCGTCTAAATTGTGAACTTCTTGATAAGTTTTGACAACTGTTTCTGCGTATCTTTTACCTTCATCATAGGAAGATAAACTTGACAACATGTCGATTACTCCTCGATAATCTTCTTTAATAAATTGATCTTTTTCTGCTTGACCGTAAACAACAGAGGAAGAAGCTTGTAAAAATTTAGCTTGATATTTTATGGCTAATTCGAGCGCATTTATTAAACCAATCGTTTGAGCTTTAATCGTTTCAATTTTTAATTTGTCAAATTTGTCAGTAGACATTGGACAAGCAAAATTGTAAATTTCTTTGATACCAAAAACTTTTATTTCAAATTGATCCAAGTCTTGAATTTCTTCAAGGATTAAAGGGATAGTAAAATCATGATTAACAAATTTAAAATTTGGAGAACGTAACAAATGATTGATATTTCCTTCTCCGCTGGTGCTAAAGTTATCAATACAAATTACATTAGCTTCTTTTAGAAGTCTTTCACAAAGATGGGAACCAATAAAACCTGCCCCACCAAAAACAATAACATTTTTTCTTTGAGCCATATTTCGAAATACGAACATTAAATCTGCCAATGATGTGGAAAGTCTATTTGTTAGTCAATCCAGAACACTTGAAGGATAAGGATTCGTATGAAATTATATAGTTATATTTTAGCAAAATTAAGCAAAATAGCAAGTTAGTAACTGTTAACTAATCTAAATATTCTGTAATTATTATCAACTTGAATTGGGTTAACAAATTTAAGATTCTGGTTAACAATTTTTTTCTCATTAATATAATTGATATCTATATCTGGTAATAATGTTAAATAGTAAATTTGATAATCAGAAACTTGCTCTTGGAGTGAGTCAAATAGTTTATAGTTTAAATTAAAATCAATGACTTTTCGTTCTGGGAATAAAATTTTATCAGTTCGATCAGTCAGAATAATAGCATCAGTAGGCAATAAATTTTCAATTATTTTTGCTCTTGTGTGATATTCAGTTATGGTTCTTTTTTGTGCCAATAAGCCATCACCAGCCGTTTTGTAAACTAAAATAAATGAATAACTGGCTAAGGCTAAAAGTAATAAAGTGATAAGCCCAGCTTTTGTATATTTTTTCAACGGTAAATGCCAAAATTTTTCAATGGCATAAGCTATAAATGGTAATATTAAAATGTTAATCAATAACCAGTAACGAATATAAGAACTTCCAATGGTATTGTTTTTTAAAACAAGTGTGTCTACAAATTTCCAGCTACCATAATAAATAATAAGCAAAAAACTAATACCTAAACTTAAATAAAGGTATATTTTGATACTTGATTTTGTTTTTTTAAAGTTTGAAAAAAGTAAAATTAACGACAAAACTAAAATGCCAATATACGGCCAAATAAAAACTAATAAATAATTTATGAAATTAGAAATTAAAGTTTTTATATAAAATCCAAATGGAATAAATAATAATTTATAATAATTTAAAATTGGATTTTGAGTTGAAGCAATTTCTGTTGGGAGTCTGTTTGTAATAGCTTGAGTAGAATCATTAGCTAAATATCCAAAAGTTAAAGCTGAGCCGTAGGTGAAATAGTTCAAAATTAATAAAACACTTAACGGTATTATTCCACCAGCTAAGAAGTATAGGACTTTTTTGTTCGTGATTTTTTTTCTGTATATTAAAGCGATTGTTAACACAGTTAAACTTATCCAGACAATTTCATTTAATCGTATTGTTAAGGCTAGACTTATAAATAAACCAGCTAAGAAAGTTTGATAAGTTGCTTTCTCGGAATTTATTAAATAGAAAAAGCCAATTATTAAAAAACTTATAAACGTAATAGTTGATAACATTGTTAAACTAGCATAATACCAAAATGAGCATAGAGTCAGAAGTAAAATAGCGGAGATGAAACCAATCAATTCATTGTCAAAAATTTTTCTTATCAGTTTGAAAAAATAATAAACCCCAATAACTGCAATTAAGGGTGTGAAAAAATTTACTAAATATAAACCAAATATTTTAGTTAAAATTCCTAAGATAAAAATAAAACCAAGAAAAGCTGTGGGCACAATTGAACCATTTTGAAAATTTATGTTTGTACTTCGTGGATGAATAATGTTATTGAATTCTAAGTTTAACGGTTCAGCAATTTGAAAATTTGTATTAAGTTCAAAGTTTTTAACAAAATTATAGTTTGCTATAGCGTCTGGCCAACTAAAAATTACTTTACTTTCTGGAGTAAAATAATTTTGGAGGATCACAGAAAAAGCAAACCAGCTGTAAACACAAAAGAATACTAATAAAAGTATAAGTAAAATTCCTTGCAATTTATTGTTTTTTAGCCATTGCATAGTCTATATATCATAACAAATTTACGCGATAAATCAAAAAAAACCGTAGTTCGTGAACTACGGTTGTGTGTTTTTGTCAGACCTCAACAACTATTTTTCCGGGGGCTGTTGTCCCATTAACCCATCTATTTTCTTTTTCGTTCCAGCGAAGACCTTGATTGCGCAAAAATCTTTCTTTAACAGCCTTGTCAAATTTTCCAACATAAATAGTGGGAACTCTGTTTAGTTTACCCGTGATAACAATTACATCCGCTTGTACGGGAACGTCCTCGACTTTTCTAAACTCTTCAAAACTTTTGATAATGGCTGGTCGGGCGTTTCTTGGAACAATGAATAGATCTTCCTTAATCAATGTATCCTCCTGTTTGTTATAGGACTACAAGATTATTGAATATTAGCAATTTAATAGATATTTGTCAATAATAAAACAAAAAATACAGCTAATTTTACCGTATTTTTTGTTATTTTGTTTCTTTGTGTTCAGTGTGTTTTTTGCATTTTTTACAATATTTTCTCAATTCAAGCTTTTCTTTTATAGTCTTTTTATTTCGTCTTGATTGATAATTGATACTTCTGCATTCTTTACACTGCAACTTGATCAAATTGTCTTGGGACATAATATTTTCTTATTTTCAAGTATTTTAGCGTGTTTATTAACATTTGTCAAGAAAATGACTTTATTGTCTTTTCCCTATTAAAAATTGCATTTATATTAGGATTATTTTTGATGCAATTTTTAAGTGGAGCCAACGGAGGGACTCGAACCCACGACCGATGGTTTACAAAACCATTGCTCTACCAGCTGAGCTACGTTGGCAAAATGTATTGCAATAATAACAAACCTTATAACATTAGTCAAGAATTTATACACAAACAAAAAAGGGACCATTACGAGCCCTTTTTCATTTTTAGTATTTAGGTATTAATCTATCAAAGACCTGTAAAATTGTACCATTTTATCAAGATTTTTTGTTTCGCAGAATTCATCAGCTTTGTGCCCTTGTTCAAGATTTCCTGGTCCAATTATTAAACAATCCCCCCATTTATTAAACCGGCCGGCCTGAGTCCAACCAGAAGTAACACTAGTTTCAGCACTTTTAAATATAGTTTTACTGATTTTTTGAGCCTTAATAAATAAGGGACTTTTAGTAGAAAGTAAATTAGATTTTCCAATAAAGTTTATAGTTGTTTCAACTTTTGAATCAACGCTTTGTAAAAGTTTAATGATTTTTTGTGTCTCTTGATTAAAATTCTCTGAAGGTAATAATCGTCTATTGATAATAAACGAGCATTGATCAGGGATAACATTTCCGGCAGTACCACCAGTTATTAAACAAATAGATTGTGTTGGTGAAGTAAATAAATCATCTTTGACTTGAGATAATTTTTTTTCTACTTTCTCTAATTTTTTGAAAGCCTGAAAAGCTTTGTGAATAGCATTAAATTGCGAGTTTAAACTAAAACTTGTTCGACTTGAGTGCAAAGCTTTACCGAAATAAGTTGCTTTAATTTCTAGCCCACCCTTTTGTCCAATTTCAAGTTTATTATCTGTTGGTTCACAAATTACAACTTGTGCATTTTTGAAGTCATATTTTTTAATAAAATCTTTTCCACCAGCACAACCATCTTCCTCATCTGCATCAAACATAAAATAAACATCTTGATTAGGATTTTCCTTAATTGATAAAGCCGTTTTAATCATACAGGCTAAACCAGCCTTCATGTCAGAAGAACCAAGGCCGATTATTTTATTTTTTTGTTCAATTGCTTCAAAAGGATTAACTGCCCAATTATTTGAAACTGGTACGGTGTCAGTGTGTCCGCTAAAAATTATTGGTGATTTAGTTTTGTTTTGGCCATTGAATTTGATAACAAGATTGTATAAATTCAAATTCCCTTTTCTTAATGAAAAAATTTCCACATTTTCCGAAGGAAAAAGTGAAGCGATAAATTGTACAATTTTCAAATTAGATTTTGTGCATTGAGAATCAATTTGAATAAGTTTTTTTAGAATTTCTTTTGTTTGCATAAAGTTTAATTAATTTAAAAACAGCTTCATTGAGCTGTTTTCCTTATTTAAATATAATAATAAAACAACTCATCTACAAAATTAGATGATACCAATGCTTTTTTTTATTTATTATATTTGTTTTCATATTTTTAAAATTAAACAGCACCTCTAATGAGCTGCTTTCTTTACGTAATTTTATAATTTAGAAAATTAAACAGCCCATTATTTTTGATAATAATGTAGATGCCAATATTTATTTTCTAAATTAATATTTTTCATACATTTTAAGTATAACATTAAAATAAATTTTGTCAACCGCGAAGGTATCCCCGATGACAAGCATCGGGGCTTCTCATTTTTT
>CAYSUN010000042.1:0-9855 GCA_964434235.1 uncultured Gammaproteobacteria bacterium
ACATAATCTGTTGGGGGCTTATTTTTTTAAGGAAATTTTACACAATTAATTCAGATTATATAATTTTTTCTGCTTTATTATCCATATTAAAAATTCATGAACTTGATAGCGTCATCATCAGCAGGCGCATAAAGAAAAAATTCTTTTTTAACTCCAAAGGGAATTACAACTAAATCACCCCTTGTTAAATCTTCACAATTTTTGACTAAGTTTCCAAACAAATTTTTCGCTTCTTTTTTAGAAGCAGATTTTTTTGAAAGATGAGCAAAGGGGACTAAAATTAAATTATTTTTAGCTAGTGATCTTACTTTCTTTCCTACTTTAAAAATTGTTTTTTGATTATCTTCTGGCTCAAAATGGCACAAAACTATAAGTCCCTTATGGATGTTTTCTTTAAGGTGTCCAAATTTACCATTAAATATAAGTACTCTCATATGCTTAAATAAAAAGTTTTATAACTACTTAATGCATGACAAGGGTTAGTCTATTAGAAAAGCGAAATATAACCGAATACGCCTTGTCTGTAACATACCAATAAATTCTTCCTTCTTTATTGTATTTGTGCAAACTTTTCTTGCCAACTTTTCAACTCGTCAAATATTTTATCGTTAAAATCTTCCGGTTTAAATTTGAAAATAGCCTTGGCATTATTTACACAATGATTTTTCAATTCATCCTCATTGTTTTGACTAGAATACCACTTGAAGCTGTCAATAATATCAGCCGTCTTTACAATGAGAGCATCTTGACCATTTTGCACACAGCGTTGAATCAGCTCATTTGTTTTTTCTTCTTTGTCTACAATCGTATTGTCTTTGGTACTCGCAAAAATCAAGCGAACAACATTATCACCAAACTCATCTCTCAATAATTGTTCGTCAACACTAGACCATTCAATCGCATCGTGTAAAACACCAGCCAAAACAATATCTTCTGAATAACCATTTTCATACAAATACAGGCCAACGCGTATATCGTGAAACATTACAGGCTTCCTACTATTTTCATCTGACAATGGCATATACTCCGACAAAATTCGTACAGCTTTTTCGAATTTTATATTAAGTGCTTTTGACATATATTGAAAAATAAAACTTCTTAAAATTATTAATAAAAAATATTTATTGGCATTTCCCCCAACGTTTGCGTGTATGAAATGTCGCGAAGCGATATGGGTGGAGCGTCTGCCTGCCGACAGGCAGGAAGCGGAACCGCATACACGCTGTTAGATGATGTCACTTTTACGAACTCCTTGATTGAGCTAGTCTTTGTTTTACCTCTTCTTCAAATTTTGTCGTAAAGGAATTTCCTCGGCTTCCCATGCTGTGAATATATCGATTATGTTCGTAGGTGTCATTATCTACGCCGTTTAACAGGGCACCTCTTGCCCACATTGTGTAATATTCTATATATCTTGGAAAATCATTCTCTGTAATTTCGTTGATTGTCATAGTACCCAAATCGTTAAAGTACAAATGAACGGCACCCTGCGATTCGGCTAAATTAAAATTGTCTCTGTCTAGCTGAATTCCGTTTTGGATTAATCTAACTATCTCATCAATGACTGGATGCATTACCTCAAGCATGATTTCATCACTAAGTTGTGTATCCTTGTTAAAAAGAGTGAGGCCATCTTTGCCGACATTTTTCCCGTCAAAAACTTTAAATGGGAGATCTTGGTATCGTTTCATTATTATTCCGGGGAAAGGGGTGCCGTTCACGGTTGTTGGTCTGATATCACATAACTCATTAACCAAGAAACCTCTTTCTCTAAGATACCTTGTGTTTGCGGGTTCCTGGAGGACGATTTTCCATTTTTCGACCATTCGTTCAGGATCGTCCTGAATACCACAAATACCTAGTGCGTAATGCTGTCCGGCTACTCCTATGTCGTAGACTTCCTTACTACCGCCTGATCCTAATCTTCCGTTGATAGTGGCATTTTGTCCCTCAACCGACAGACTTTCAATTGTGTCTCGCCCAGGATATTCAGCACACCTTCTTGAACGCACAATGTGAGCAATGTTATCTGTAGTTAACAATGCCTCTGGAGTAATTTGTTCATGTCTTTCAAAACTTGAAGGCTCTTTCATAAAATTTGTGGGTAAAAAGTGATTTCATATAACTACTTAATATACGACAAAGGATTTTTCTTCGCTCCATTAATAATAACCTCGAAGTGAAGATGCGGTCCTGTTGACCAACCAGTTGAACCCATAGCCATAATTGTTTGTCCCTTAACAACATGATCGCCAACTGCAACATAAAGTTTGCTCGAATGAGCATAACGAGTTTTCAAACCACCACCATTATCAAGAAGAATATTATTACCATAACCAGTTGACCAACCAGCATAAATAACTGTTCCAGCCTCAGACGCATAAATAGCTGTACCAGTTGGACCAGCAATGTCTAAACCAGTATGGGTCCAACTAAAATATTGAGAAATTCGCCTAACTGCTGCTGGCCAGAGCATCCCACCCGTAGTAACTGCTTGGGCTGGTGGAATAAAAAGTTTGCTGATCGGTGAAACGGTCGGAGTTGAGCTGGCATAAGATGGAGTACTGATATATGGAACTATCTTCTTACCGTCAGGAATAATTAACTTTTGTCCAATTTGAATATCGTTAACATCAAATAAATTGTTGTATGAAATAATTTTATCACTTTCAACACCATATTTCTTGGCAATCGCAGAAATTGTTTCTCCGCTAGCAACCTTATGAGCAACGCCATTGATTGGTAAAATTTCCAAGGTATCGCCAGGGCGAATTAAACTTCTTTCACTTAAATCATTTTGCCAAAGAATTGTTTCAACCTTCACGCCAAAATTTTCAGCAATTGCTGAGATTGTTTCCCCAGGTTGAACTGTATATGTTGTAATATTTGCTCTTGATGGTTTATTAACTTCTGGCAAATCTTCCACGTGCACAGCTTCAATAATGTTTGGTTTAATAACTGCGCTCCCACCCTCAATAACTGTTGAAAATTCAGAAGCCATTGAACTATCATTTTGAATTACACCACCCAACAAAGTATTTCCAATCATAGCGGACTTGTCCAAGTAACTTAAAACTTGATCAGTTGATTCATAAACTTGTGTTTCTTCAGTTAGCTCTTCCATTGGTTCTTTTGTAACAACCGCGTAAATGATTGTTTTTTCACCAAAATTATCCTCTCGAAGTTCGCTGGCGCTTATGTTATTAAAAACCACCACAATGCCCATCAAAATTATAATTAAATGCACTAAATAACTTTTATTTAAAACATAAAACACCTTACTTTTGGCTGGTGCATAAACTTTTAAGATCCTATATTTTAAAACAAAAACTGTCCGATAAATATGAAAAATTGCGCCTTTAAATAGACCATTAAACAAAAACTTTACACCTCTACCGATAAAGCGAGTTCTATTAAAAATCCAACGACCTGAGGCGGTCATGAATCTAAATGATTTAGCTAAAAATTTAACTAAAAAAGACTTTATTTGCATATAATTGCTCTATCAAAATAGCAAAATTTACAAGTTTAGTCAATTAAATTTAAATCAAATAATAATTTTTTTTATTGCGTTTTTTCCTAAAATTGAAACAAAAAGCAACCATTGCTCTTGCTATATTTGGAAAAATAGTGTAAAATGAGTTATGATAATATTGATGGAGAAAGTTCTTTATCTTACTAAAAGTTATTTTAATAAAATATTTAATAAAAAAAATAAAAATTGCTCTTTTTATGTCAAATAGACACTTAGCGCGTACCATCGCGTTACAAACATTATTTGAATGGGATTTCAAAGGACAAAAGAAATCACTCCTTGATGAAATCATTCAATACAACTATACTGCATTTGCTCCTGAATTTGACGACCATTCTTTTACCAATAAGATTATCAAAGGTGTAACTGATAACCAAAAGAAAATTGATGGTTATATAATAAAATACGCTCCAGAATGGCCACTTGATCAAATTACTAATGTTGACAGAAACATTCTTCGAGTTGGAATTTATGAATTAGTAATGGATCCAGATATTCCAGCCAAAGTCGCAATTAATGAAGCAATTGAAATTGCCAAAGCCTTTGGTGGTGAATCATCAGGCAAGTTTGTTAACGGTGTACTCGGTTCTATTTATAACGACCTTGGCCCAATGGATAAATCTGAAGATAAAGAAGGTCAGGAAGAAGGGGAAGAAGAAAAAAAAGAAGAACCAAAACAAGCATCTGAAAACAGTTAAAATATACCTCAAAAAAAGACTAGCAGAGGACAGTAATTAGTAAATACTAACCATGTTTTCTAATTATTGTTTTCTGTTCTTTTAAACCTATGGAAAAAGACTTTTCTAAACTGGAAAAGAAAATCAATATCACCTTTTCCAACAAAGATTTACTTAAACAAGCATTCGTACATAGATCATATTTAAATGAACACAAAAGCTTTGAACTTGATCACAATGAAAGATTAGAATTTTTAGGAGATGCTGTTTTGGAATTAGTTGTAACTGAATATTTATACAATAATTTCCCAAATCCAGAAGGTGAGTTAACAAATTGGCGAGCTAGCTTAGTTAATAGTAAAATGTTATCTAAAATCGGAACAAAAATTGGTTATGATAAATTACTATTTTTAAGCCGAGGAGAACAAAAAGATACAGGCAAAGCTAGACAATATATCTTAGCTGATGCTATGGAATCTTTGATTGGCGCTATTTATCTAGATCAAGGTTGGGACCAAGCTAAACAGTTTATTCATGAATTTATCTTAAAAGAACTGCCTGAAATTTTTGAAAAAAAATTATACCTTGACCCAAAAAGTAGCTTTCAAGAAATGGCTCAAGAAAAAACTGGCGTTACTCCAAACTATAAAGTTATGAGTGAAACTGGACCTGATCATGAAAAAACTTTTGAAATTGGAGCTTTTCTGAAAAATGAACTAATTGCTTCGGGCGAAGGCTTGAGCAAACAAGAAGCACAAGAAGATGCAGCTAGAAATGCTTTAGATAAAATGGGTTGGTAATGATAAAACAAAACTAAACTTTATTTTAAACGTGTAAATTAAGGTTGCTTTACTTTGTTAAACATGTTATTAGTTAAAAGTATAAAAGGTCTCTTGAGGGCTCGTAGCTCAGTTGGTTAGAGCGCTTGCATGGCATGCAAGAGGTCGCCGGTTCAACTCCAGTCGAGTCCACCATTATACATAGTAATTCTTACAATCAATATAATTATGCAGTCGTAGCTCAATGGATAGAGCACTTGGCTTCGGACCAAGGGGTTGCAGGTTCGAATCCCGCCGGCTGCACCATAAAGTATATGCTTCGCATAACTTTATGGTAAACCATATCGTTAAACCATATTGGTAAACCACGTTGTTAAACCAGATCGTTAAACCATATTATTGTTTACCATAAACATATACAAATGTATTTTGTTTACATATTAAAAAGCCAAAAAGATTTAAAACTTTATACTGGCTTTACTCCGGATACTCCTTATTCAAGAAAAACTAAACATAATTCAGGAGACGTTCCATCAACCAAAGGGAGAAGACCTCTTGACTTAATTTATTTTGAAGCTTATATTAATGAACGTGATGCACTCAGAAGAGAAAAATACCTGAAAACAACAGCAGGAAAACGAGCAATTAAACACATGCTAAGAGAAACATTAAGCTAATGTTATAAAAGATAAAAATGGTTGACCATGAAGTCATGGGAAAAAATTTAAATTATTAAAATTTTTCCTATGTACTTCATGGGCGCATAGCTCAGCTGGTAGAGCAGTTGGCTCTTAACCAATTGGTCGGAGGTTCAAGTCCTCCTGCGCCCACCATTAGACTCACTTTGTTGGTTTGTAAAAGAAACAAAGTAAATTAAATGTTTTGAGCTTAAAAGAGAACGACGTTTGTCGTTTTTTTTGTATTAAAAAACCGTTCCAAGATAATACTTAGAACGGTATTCTTCTTCATTTATTTTTCTGTTTATATCTGTTTATAAATATCAACCATATTTTCAAAAATTTCAGGATCAGAAAGAGCTTGCTTCATGGTCCGAGATTCATCGGAAGTCAGCCTTTTGCCACATCCAATCTTGAACATCCCAATTAAAGCATTGCCAATATTTGGCTCTTCGCGATACATTGCTTGCTCAATTGGAACACCTTGGCAAAAGCTGGCCATAGCCCTGATTAATCCCGGCCCACTTTGTGGGGCACTTCTCATGAACTGATCCCATTCAGCCAAAGGGATTGTTGTAAAATGCTCAACGAAAATTCTCATTCTGTTATAAATAACTTCATGAAAAGCTGGTCTACCGTCTTGATGGTAAAAATCAGCGCTAGAAACTTGTCCAGCCGCCGAAAAAATTTTTTCATGCAAAATACGATTTGGTCTACTAATTGGCATCCAATGCCAAGCTTCATAAATGGAATACGTAGGGAACAAGAAATCTGTCTTATATTCTTTTCCTCCCAACAACTTGTGTTCAGTATAATTCAAATATGCTCGACTACTACCATATCGGTAAACAGCCTGTGGCCAGTTTCTGATATCAAAAGGCATAGCTAAAAATTTCTTTTGATACCTACCAACAGGCCGAAACACATCTGACCGATCTGTAACCAAGCTTTGAGCATCCCTTTCGCTACTTGGGAAACCAGTTGCTTCAACCCCTAGTGGCTCAGGATAAAGAATAAGAAGCTCATTCTTTTCATCATATTCCCGAACCTTCATAATTACTTCTATCTGGTCATCATGGTCGCCGACAATAGGTATACTCATCGGGATACCATCAAGGTTTTTACTATACAACAATGCCCCGCACTTTTCACACTTATCACCATGAAGTAAAGTATGACGAATAGAAATATATTGCCCACAAGAAACACACTTAGCAACTTGTTTCACGCTATCCAAAAGACTAGCAAACCAAAGATACCAACCTTCTTTTTCTTGAATATCTCTAGCAGGACGCCTATCTTTTTCTTTTATACTACAATCGTCAACACGATATCCAACTTCCCGTAGATGATTTAACAATTCGTGCAAAGCTTCAGGTGTTTTTGCATAAAGACCACAATTGGGAATTTCAACAACATCCTTAATCGCCGACAAATTCAAATCCATAGTAAGCACCTCCATTGTGACTTAATTTTGAAAAAAAATTGCTAACGAACACTGACACTATAATCTAACATACAAATAAAAAATTGTCAATTATAATAATATAATGCTACTTTATATGTTTTTGCTAAATTTAGCCATTTAAAAAATAAATAAAATATCCACACAATTTAGCCATTTACTGTCAATAAAATTTAACTAAATTTAGATAAATTATCAGGTTGACAAAACCTTAAATCTTTGCTATAATGATTGTGGAGAATGAAAAAAGAGTGTCTTTCCAGATGGAAGGCGCTCTTTTTATATGAATAAGAGTTAAAAGTAAAAAGTGAAAGGTAAAAGTACTAAAAATACAATAATTTCTTTAACCTTTAACTTTTCACCTAATAACAAAAAAATATGACTCCAATTAAACAACAAGCAAAAAGACAAAAATGTGAAGTGTATTCAAGGGTAGTTGGTTATCTAAGTCCTGTTCAACGCTGGAACAATGGCAAAAAATCAGAATTCATGGATCGCAAAACCTTTAATGTTGCTAAATAAAGCAAATTTGGAAAGATTAAGAAAACTTGCTAAGATATCAGTATAATTATGTATAGTCAAACAAAGTATTTGTCACATACCTGGAATTCCACGGCTATGGCAAAAATCAAAAATTTAAACATTTACAGCAAAGTTGCTGAAAAAAATTCCACCCTAAATACTTTGGGTTATGTTGTGTTATCTGTTGTTTTAATAGCTACAGCAGCTGGTAGTATGCGAATCATTGAATCAAACTTACTTTCAGCCAAAAAAATGCATCCATTTTCATTATCAATGAAAGTAGCCTCGGCTGCTGAAACAACAAATCAAGCAGAATTAACCTATCAATCGCACGAATCTGTTAATATTAAACCAAATGAAGCTTTTACTTTTGACTTAAGCTTTAAAAATACTGGTACTTCAACTTGGACCAAAGAATCTGTTTATTTAAAATCAAAATCAACTGCTTTGAAATTTAGACACACATTCTGGCCAACCGCTGATTTTCCAGCCCAACTCCGAGAAGATATAATTGAACCTGGAGAAACTGGAACTTTCCGTTTTGCTTTGCAAGCCCCAGAAAAATTTAATGAATACAAAGGTGAATTCATGCTTGTTCGCGATAATACTTTGATTAAGGGCGGGCAAGTAGAAGTTTCAATGAACGTAGTTGAAGATCCAGCTACTTACATAAGCCAAAAAGAAAAAACAACAGAAGTTGCCTTAGCCAATAACACAACAACCACAAACAATGCTAATGACGTGATGAAAGATGTTTGTACTTTAAAATTAAATATGGCCAGCCTTAATGGCGGAGTAGATAATGTTAGTTGCGTGGACAAATACAATATTGATGAAACTGGTCCTGATATAAGAGTTGGTATTTTCTACACAGATAATTTTATCACTATTAAAAACACCAAGGCTTGGCAAGTTTATGATGATAATGATATTTTACTAGCCTCTGTTCCGGCTAACACAGAGATTCAATTTAATTATATAAATGCTAAGGGTGAATATGTCTTTGATTTTATTGATCGTACTGTCAGAACAAAAACAAACTTAAATTTGAAAAATTTTAATGATGGAATTTTCACCGTTGTTAGTCTTAATGACATTCCTTCATGGAATAAAACATTAAATTATAATCAGTTTAAAGGTGATTTCAAATTAGCTTACTATGCACCCAAGGATAGAACTTGGCTGATAGAAATAACGCCACTTGAAGAATACTTAAAAGGAATGAAAGAAACTTCAGAAGGTGATCCAATTGAATACCAAAAAGCTATGACTGTAGCGGCTAGAACTTATGCTTTATACCATTTAAATAAATTCAAAATTGAAGACAGCTTTTTCGACGTATATCCAGATGAAAGAGACCAAGTGTATAAAGGGTACGTGGCAGAACAAATCATGCCCAATCAGGTTAATGCAGTTCAGGCAACAAACGGAATAATCTTAACTTATGACGATGCTCCAATTATTGCCTATTATTCAGCTCGAAGTGGAGGACAAACACAAAGTAATGGTATTCCTTATTTAGCTTCAGTTGAAACGCCCTACAGTGCTGAGTATGCAATGTGGGGACATGGCAAAGGGATTGATCAAGTTGACGCCAGAGAACGCGCCAAACAACTGAATTGGACCTATGATGAGATTCTGAATTACTACTACAAAGATATTGATATTGAAAAAATATATTAATTTATATATAAATAAAAAATAAAAAAATATTCGCCAGTAACAGAAATGTTTTCCTGGCAGAAATAATGTAGCTCCAAGTGAGCACCCACAATCTAAACAAAAAAAGAATTCGGCTATAAACGTCGATCAACAAAAACTAAATAGTAGATCTTTTTAGACAAAAAAAATTAAGTTCTTGTTCATTATCAAACAATTTAAAAATCTCCACAGTTCTGAATTCACTTCAGAAATAAAAATAAATACAAAAATAGGGTTGTACGCCCTATTTTTATTTTTAAACTCGAAATCCTAAATAAATATTAATTTATAAATTACAATTTCCATAAATCTAAAAAACTTACCACAGTAAGTTTTTTGTTTATGTTCTCTTGTTTTAATGATTAAGTGTTTATATGCTTTTTTGCTTAAGTGTTTCTAAACGCTTTCAAGTTCTTTGGTTTTTTCCATTTTATTATACTCAGCTACCAAATTACTGATCCGACGAGAAACTTCATCAGCAAATGGTATTTGTCTAAAA
>CAYSUN010000043.1:0-2643 GCA_964434235.1 uncultured Gammaproteobacteria bacterium
TAACCTTGTTACCCTTATTTTATCAAAGTGTTACCCCTTATGGTTAACTAGACATGTGGAATGGTAATG
Source organism: uncultured Gammaproteobacteria bacterium (assembly GCA_964434235.1). GTDB lineage: Bacteria > Patescibacteriota > Patescibacteriia > UBA11705 > JABHMO01 > JABMRF01. Next base: position 70 of record CAYSUN010000043.1, read on the forward strand.
TGCACACACATATTGCACTTTTCTGCTAATCTAAATCATTTATCAAAATATATTCTAATATAAAAAAATAACCTCTCCACAAAGGTTATTTTTTAAAAAACTTATACTAAATCTTAAACTTCATTAATTTCCGCTTCATCATCTTCATCAAAAGTTAAAAGTAATTTTTTTACATGAAGATTTGGCCACTTACTTTTAATTACTTCTTCTGCACTAAACATGTCTTCAATATACTTTTCTTTTTCTTCTTCCCAAGATTCAAAAGCAGAACTTCCACCATAAGCACCACAATCTTGATGAGCTATAAAAATAACAGTGTTAATCCCATGCAATTTTTCGGAAATACCAATTTGTTTCAAAACAGCTACACTTGTATCTTCATCCAATAATGATTTTTGTACACCGGCCATTGAAACCAAGTCATAATCATTTGTTAAACCATTTTCATTGACCCATTTGCAAATTGCTTTGTGAAAACGGAAATCAATACATGTGATCAATAAATTATTACAGTTGTGTGACATAATATTTTAGTAATTAGTAATTTGTAATTAACAATTTTTACTTTATGAACTTTATAAACTTTTTAACTTTTAACTTTTTCTTATTTATACTTTTTAACATTTATACCTAACTGTTCCACCCTCCGACCAAATTTTCTACCAACTTTAACTCGAGCCAATTCTTTTTCAATTTGGGCAGTAAGCGCAGCAAATTCCCGAGAATCTGTAGCTTTTTTATCACGAAGTTCTTGAGCTCTTTTCATTGCTGATTGGGCTCTTTCAATATCAATCTCTTCAGACCTTTCTGCTTTATCAGCCAAAATAACAACTTTAGTAGACAGTACCTCCAAAAATCCACCAGAAACAGCCATCGCAATCACTTCTTCACCATTACGAACTATAATTTCACCAGCTGTCAAAACAGTAATCAAAGGTATATGGTTTGGCAATACTGTAATTTCTCCCATTTTTGTCGGTACACTAATAGAATCTACTTCATTTTTGTAAACTACTTTTTCTGGTGTTGCTATTTTAAAATTTATTTTCATATTTATTAATAAAGGATACGATGGGATAATAAGATAACTAGAAAACCAGCAAATTATTAAACCAGTAAACCAGTTTACTTTTCTACTTCGTCAATTGAACCTTTCATGTAAAAAGCTTGCTCTGGTTTGTCATCGTGCTTACCGTCTAAAATTTCTCTAAACCCACGAATAGTCTCGCTTAGTGACACATACTTCCCTTCCATACCGGTAAATGTTTCCGCTACAAAGAAAGGTTGTGATAAAAATTTTTGAATTTTACGCGCTCTGCCTACAATCTTCTTATCATCTTCAGACAATTCATCAACTCCAAGAATAGCAATAATATCTTGCAAATCTTTGTATCTTTGTAAAACTTTTTGAACATCACGAGCAACTTTGTAATGTTCTTCCCCAAGAATATTTGGATCTAAAATACTGGAATTTGAATCAAGTGGATCTACCGCTGGATAAATGCCAAGTTCAGCCAAACCTCTAGACAATACAACGGTTGAATCTAAGTGAGCGAAAGTTGTAGCCGGAGCTGGATCTGTTAAGTCATCAGCAGGCACATAAACTGCTTGAACTGAAGTAATTGAACCTTTACTAGTTGAAGTAATTCTTTCTTGCATAGCACCCATTTCTGTAGCCAAAGTTGGTTGATAACCTACAGCTGAAGGCATACGACCAAGCAAAGCTGACACTTCAGAACCAGCTTGAGTAAATCTAAAAATATTATCAACAAAGAATAAAACATCTTGAGCTTGGTCACGGAAATATTCAGCCATTGTTAAACCAGTTAACCCAACTCGAGCACGAGCTCCTGGTGGTTCATTCATTTGACCAAAAACTAAAGCAGTTTTATCAAGTACTCCAGAGTCTTTCATTTCATGATATAAATCATTTCCTTCTCTAGTACGTTCTCCAACTCCAGCAAAAACTGAAGTTCCGCCATGTTCTTGGGCAATATTTCTAATAAGTTCCATAATCACAACAGTTTTACCCACTCCAGCACCACCAAATAAACCGACTTTTCCACCTTTAACAAAAGGGCAAATTAAATCAATAACTTTAATTCCAGTTTCAAAAATTTCTATTTTTGTAGATTGATCTTTAAATTCTGGAGCTTTGCGATGAATAGCATATTTTTCTTTAGTTACAACCTTATCTTTTATTCCATCAATTGTTTCACCCAAAACATTAAACATTCGACCAAGAGTTTCCTTCCCAACTGGGACACTAATTGGTACTCCTAAGTCTAAAACTTCTATTCCACGGCTAAGTCCATCAGTTGAATCCATAGCCACTGTTCGAACTTGCTTATCTCCCAAATGTTGCTGAACTTCAAGGACCAAGCGTTTATCGCCGATCTTTGTTTCCAAAGCATCATATAAAGATGGTAGTTCATCAGTAAATTCGACATCTACCACCGGCCCAATAATTTGTTTAACAATTCCTTTGTTCATATAAAATATAACTATTAAGTGTTAAGTATTAAGTGTTAAGTATTAAGTGTTAAGTATTAAGTGTTAAGTATTAAGTGTTAA
>CAYSUN010000043.1:2743-9077 GCA_964434235.1 uncultured Gammaproteobacteria bacterium
GTATTAAGTAAGTAAATAAGTAGTGAGTAAAGAAACAATTAACCAACTTAAGTCCTTACTTTATGCTTTATGCTCTATGTCTTGTGTTTAAGTGTTTTTTTGATTATTTGTTTAACGCTGCTGCACCTGAACTAATTTCAGCAATTTCCTGAGTAATTGAAGCTTGTCGAGCTTGATTGAACGATAAAGTTAAATCATCAATCATATCTTCAGCTGCGTCTGAAGCATTTTTCATTGCGACCATTCTAGCACTATGCTCAGAAGCTTCTGACTCCAAAACAGCTTGATAAACTTGGACTTCAATTAAACGAGGTAAAATTTCATTCAAAACCTCCTCTGCATTTGGTTCAAATAAATATTCATATGTAAAACTGCCTTTTTTAAGATAACTTTCTCTTTTTTCATTGATAAAATCTTTTCTTGTCCCGACACCAGTTCCTGTACTTTTACCAACTACACCCAAATAATCATCTGGCTCAGATTCAATTGGCAAAAGTTGTTTTACTCGTGGAACTTGCTTCATGCTTGATTCAAAATCAGTGAAGGCCACAAAAACTTTATCATATTTACCAGCAATATAATCCTTAATTACCATAGAGGCAATTGGAGCAACATCATTTGAATTTAGCGTCAAATCTTCCTTAATAAAATCAGCCACTACGTTATAACCCAAGGATCGGATAGAATCTCGAGCTTTTGTTCCTAGTGTTATTATTTCTGTTTTTTTTATATTTTGTTCATGTTTCTTAATTGAAGCTAAGGCTTTTTGTACAATTTGCAAATTAAAGCCACCGCACAATCCCCGATTAGAACCAATTAAAACTAAGCCAATGTTTTCAACTTTATCTTTTTTCGTTAAAAGCGGATGTTTATCTTGATCTGTTCTTTCTGCTAAATTTAAAATAGTTGCCCAAGCCAAGTTGGCATAATCACGAGTTGCTAAAACTGAATCAACTGCTTTTCGCATTTTCGCAGCAGCGACCATTTCCATTGCTTTAGTAATTTTTTTTGTACTGGCAACGGATTTTAAACGTCTTTTTATTTCTCTTGTACCTTTAGCCATAAAACATTTAGCATTAATCATTAAACACAGAACAGATACTAAGATTCTAATTCTTTTTTGATTAACATTTCTTCAACCGTACCTTTATAATCATTAACAATCTTAACTACATCTTTTTCTAATTTTTCATTTAATTCACCTGATTTACTTAAATCAAGTAAAATATCTTGGGCGTTATTATCAAAATATGTATATAATCCAGATTCAAAGGCTTGAACTTTCTCAACCTTCACATCATCAAGCAAACCATTAATTACTGAATAAATTATAATAACTTGTTTTTCAACTGAAATTGGTTGATATTGACCTTGCTTCAAAATTTCTGTAATTCTTTTACCAGTTTCTAACTGTTTTTTGGTTGATTCATCTAAATCAGAACCAAATTGAGCAAAAGCTGCTAACTCTCTATATTGAGCCACTTCTAAACGAAGTTTTCCTGCTACTTTTTTCATCGCTTTGATTTGCGCTTTTGATCCAACACGAGAAACAGACAAACCAACATTTACAGCAGGACGAATACCTTGATAAAAAAGATCACCTTCAAGGAAAATTTGTCCGTCAGTAATTGAAATAACATTTGTTGGAATGTAAGCAGAAATATCACCAGCTTGAGTTTCAATAATCGGCAAAGCAGTAATTGATCCACCACCAAAATCTTCATTAAGTTTCGCTGATCTTTCTAATAATCTTGAATGTAAATAAAACACATCTCCAGGATAAGCTTCACGCCCAGGTGGCCGTTTTAGCAATAATGATATTTCACGATATGCTACAGCGTGTTTTGACAAATCGTCGTAAACAATCAAAACATCTTTACCTTGATCCATAAAATATTCAGCCATCGCACAACCAGCTTGTGGAGCAATATAACTAACAGAAGCAGGCTTTGAAGCACCAGCGACCACAATAATTGTATGATTCATAGCACCTTCAGCTTCAAGCTTGGCTACAATCTTAGCTATCTTTGATTCTTTTTGACCAATTGCCACATAAACACAAATTAAATCTTTTCCTTTTTGGTTAATAATCGTATCAATTGCAATAGCTGTTTTTCCAGTTTGTCTATCTCCAATAATAAGTTCTCTTTGTCCTCTACCAATTGGAATCATTGAGTCAATGGCTTTAATCCCAGTTTGCACTGGTTGATGAACTGATTTTCTGGTAATAACACCTGGAGCAATTTTTTCAACTGGATATGATTCTTTACTTTGAATTTCACCTTTACCATCAAGCGGATTACCCAATGGATCAACAACTCGACCAATAACTGCTTCTCCGACAGGCACTTCTAAAATTCTACCCGTACTTTTAACAATGTCACCTTCTTTAATCTTTTGCCAATCACCAAGTATCATAGCTCCGACTGTATCTTCTTCAAGATTCAAGGCTACACCAAAAACATCCTGACCAAAATCTAGCATTTCCGAAGCCATAACTTCAGAAAGTCCGATTATTTTCGCAATACCATCACCAACTTCAATTACACGTCCAACTTTTTCCACTGAAACATGTTCCTGAAAATCAGTGATCTGTTTTTTTAAATTTTCTATCATTAAATCTTTATTGTCTGACATACTATCTATTAGTTATAAATTATATATAAGTTAAAAGTTAAAAGGCTTGCCCTGAACTTAACGTCTTATAGCGTTATAGTTTGGGGTAAAAGTAAATAAGTCGTAAGTAGTGAGTGGTAAGCGTAAAACTCACGACTCACTAATTATTCATGTTCTATGTACGATGAGCCGCAGGCTATACGGACTCCGTACTTTACGTCGGAGATCAAATGTTTAGATTTATTGTTCGTATTTCGTGCATGTTCGCCTGCCTGCCGGTAGGCAGGTAGTTCGTACTTATTCTAGATCTTCAATTTTTTGTTTGAGTCGCATTATTTTTCCGTAAAGACTACCTTCAATTACTGTATCGCCTATTATTAATTTCATCCCACCTAATAATTTTGGATCTATTTTATTTCTAGAAACAACAGCTACGCCTTTTTTCTTTTCAATAATTTTGCAAATTTCTTTTTCTTGTTCCGCATTCAACGGCGAAGCTGATTCAATGACAACTTCAATAATTTTTCCATCGTGCAAGCTCATTTTTTCGGCTTGAGCAATTATTTGTCCAAGAAATTTCAACTTATCACTTTTTATCAAAAGAAAAATGAAGTTATAAGTTTTTTCACTAATAAAATCCTGAAAAACATGTTTCAAAGCTTCTTTCTTTTTTGCGAAAACAACTTGTTTGTTCACCAAATATTTTACTAAATCTAAATTTTCATCAAACTTGGCATTAACACTTTTCAGATCATCAATAAGAGCTGAAAAACAATTTTGTTCTTGGCCTATTTCCACTAATGACTTCGCAAAATGTTTTGTTTTTGCAATCTTCATAATTAATTAATATCAGTTTCCTTTAATTCTTTAATCGTTTGCTCAATCAATTTTTTATGGACTTTTTCATCGATAGTTTCTCCACTTATCTTGTCCAGCCCAAGAGCAATTAAACCGCCAAGTTCATCTTTAACTTCTTTAACCATCAAAACTCTTTCAGCTGAAATTTGTGAACGTGCATCAGAAATAACTTTCTCAACTTCTTTTTGAGCTTTTTCAAGTCTTTCTCGGCGTTGTTCTTCACCTTGTTTTTGAGCTTTGACAATAATTGTTTGTGCTTCTTTTCTACCTTTTTTTACTTCATCTTCACGATTCTTTTCAATTTGTTTCATTTTTTCTTCAATTTTCTCAGCATCGCTAAGTCCTTTTTTTATCTTGTCTTGTCTTTCTTTCATTAATTTTTCCAAAGGCTTTAAAGCATAGACTCCAAGTATACTTAAAACGATCACAAAATTAACAGCTTGGGCAATCAATAATTTCCAATCAATATAAAATGTTTTTATTAAATCTTCCATAGTATTTAAAGTTAAAAGGTAAAAATTATAAATTATAAATATTAATATGTTTGAGCCTGCTCCGAAAAGCTTCGAAGCAGAACAAAAATACTATTTGATTGAAAAAGCAATAACTAAAGCATAAATAGCAATCGCTTCTGCAAAAGCTGAAGCTAAAAGCATAGGCACTAAAATTTTTCCAGCAGATTCAGGATTTCTTCCGATTGATTCCATAGCCTTAGTTCCGATTTTACCAATTGACCAAGCTGGCATGGCGCTTCCCAAAGCAATTGTTAACGCTTTTGCGATTAAAGTTAAATCCATAGTTAATTTCTAGCTCCTGATCGACCTGATATTTTTTTGTTTATTAAGGTCGTCAGTTCGCTGTTATTTATAAATGTTAAATAAATAAACGATAAACAGTAAACCAGCTTAAGTATTTGTTATATGTTCCGTGTTCTGTGTTCATTGTTTTCTTGTTTTAATGCTCTATGTTTTGCGATTAGGTGTTTAAATAATCAAGTGATTTAATGTTCCATGCTTTATGTTCTATGTTCCGTGATTAAGTGTTTTTATGATTAAGTGTTTAAGTGATTTTATGTTTTAATGTTCTTCTTCGGACATGGCAATGGTAAAATAAACCAATGTTAACATGCCAAAAATCAAAGCTTGAATAAATCCAACTATCACCTCCAAAAACATAAATGGAATCGGCAAACCAAAAGCAAAAATTACAGCAATAGAAGAAAGTAAAACTTCCCCAGCAAAAACATTACCAAACAAACGAAAAGACAGTGAAGCAATTTTAGCCACCTCACCAACTATTTCTACTAAACCGACAAAAAACTTAATTGGATTCACAATTACAATTGTTGGATCTTTTTTAATTTTTCTAGGAATATCAAGCAACGCTTCTACGTTTACAAACTTATTAAAATATTTATAAGTACCAACAGAAATCATTCCAAAAATATTAGCCAAAACAACAGAGATTAAAGCCAAAGCCAAAGTTGTATTTAGATCAGCTGTTCCACCTCGAAAATATGGAATAAAAACTTGATGTCCCCCAGATCCTTCAAGAAATCCAATTGAACCAATCCCCGGTAAAAGGCCTAACCAATTATTCAAAAGAATGAAAACAAAAAAGGTAAACACAACAGGGAATACCTTCAAAGATTTTTTTCTATCATTAGTAACAGAATCACACAAGCTGACTCCGCCATCAATAATAATTTCAAATATATTTTGAATTCCTTTCGGAATTTTTTTTAATTTTGCTTTTAAGACTAAGCCTAAAACAACTAATATCAAAACTACAATCCACGAATTCAATAATGAATTTGTAATAGGAAAACCACCAACATGTGCAATAGTTTCTGCTCCAAGTGTAATTTCATGTCCAACATGTTCAGTTGACACATGAGTTTCAACATTGTCAGCTTCAGTTAAAACTGAGGTATGTTCATCATACCCTAAAGAAACATCTTCATTGTGACTTTCTTCTTGCAGATTAGCCATAATTATTTATTTTGAATTTCCTTTTTGTTTTGATCTTCCGCCTGCATTTTTTTAGCTGACTTCACCGTATTAACGATCAAGCCAATATTCGTAATAACAAAGCCAACTCCCACACAAATCAACAAATATCTTGGTTCAGTGTTATATCTTTCGTCTAGCCATTTTCCCAGGAATAATGCCACGATAATAGGAAACACAATCCAAGCAGAAACTTGAGCAAATATTTCCATGGCTGGTTGCCACCAGGTTTTTTTGATTTGATTTTTCATATTTTAAGTATCATTGACCAAAATCACCTTAATACTATCATTAAAATAAAAAAAGTTCAAGTATTTTTGTGTATAACCAACTTCCTTGAATCAAAAATATGAAATACTAGAATAACCACAAACTAACAAAAATAATTAACCAGATAAAAAAACGTCCTGATTTAAACTATTTTAAAAAACAAAAAGCACTTTATTCAAAGTACTTTTTGAGCTGATATTAAATACTTAATTTAAACAGTCTTTTTGCATTATTTTCAGTCATTTCAGCTATTTCCAAAGCTGGTAAATTCAAAATATTAGCAACTTTTTCAACAACAAACTCTACGTAAGCAGGTTCATTTCTTTTCCCTCGATATGGAGCAGGTGTTAAATATGGACAATCAGTTTCCACTAAAATTTTGGCCAAGGGAGTTGAAAGTAAAATTTGTTCCATTTTACCAGTTTTATCAAAAGTTAAAATTCCATTAAAACTGATATAAAATCCGAGTTCAATAAAATCCTTAATCATTTCAATCGGACCAACATAGCAATGCATAACGCCTTTGGCTTTCGGCGGATTTTTTTTCAGCTCCGATACCTGCTCGATGAGCTCCTTGTTTT
>CAYSUN010000044.1:0-8968 GCA_964434235.1 uncultured Gammaproteobacteria bacterium
CTTAAATACGGACTCTATTCATTGGTTTTTTTAATACCAATATTTTTTCTTCCAACCACTGTTTTGCCAACAATTATAAATAAGCAAATGCTTTTATCAGTATTGGCTTTTTTGTTGCTTATTTTATGGATGCTCAAAATCATGATTACTGGCAAATTAAGATTAGCTTGGGGTAAGATCAGTTGGAGCGTTCTTTTGCTGATTATTGTTTTAGCTGTTTCTACGTTTTTATCTGGAGCAAGAATGCAGAGCTTGTGGGGAATGAATTTTGAACCAGACACATTTTACAGCTTTGTTCTATACGCTCTTGTTTTCTTTCTTATTTCTAATCTTGTTGAAAAACAAGATGTTGCTAAGATTCTATTTGTTTTCTTAGCAAGCTCTGGTGTTTTATCTTTAATATTTTTAGTTCAGTCCTTGGTCGGTCCTGTTTTTCCTTGGGCTTTTGCTCAGGGCGCTGGATTCAATCCAATTGGCTCTGTTCAGAGCTTAAGCGTGTTTTTAGGGGGAATGTTTATTCTATTAATTGGTTTAATTAATAGTGATTTAATGAAAAAGAGGATTCGGATTCTAATGGGCTTTTTGGGTGTTTTGCTATTTTTTGCTATTTTTTTAATAAATTATTCGGTTGCTTGGTTGGGAATAGTGTTTGGAACAGTAGTAATTGTCTGGAACATGATTAAAAACATAGAAAACACTTTTGCTCAACAGGACTTTAAAAAGTTTATTTTACCTTTATTTATTTTTGTTTTTGCTTTAATTTTCCTTAGATTTCCTTTTAAGGGAATTGTTGATTTACCGAGTGAGATTAGTTTAACTCATTTGGCAACCTGGGACATTGCTGAAAAAACCTTAAAACAAAGCACAAAAAACCTTATTTTAGGTTCAGGCCCAGCTACTTTTCTTTATCAACATACTCTTTTAAGGGGGATTGAGCTTAATTTGAGTGATTTTTGGCAAATTCAGTTTGAACAGGGTTCTTCTGCGTTTTTAACATTTTTAACTTGTTTTGGTGTTTTGGGAAGCTTAGTTTTGCTTAAAATAGCCATTGTTTTCTTATGGCAGGGGATTCAGAAATTAAGAAGAAATGAACTTAAAAATGAACAATTAGCAGTTTTTGTAGCAGGTGTTTATGCTTTAATTTGTGGTATTTCTTATGCAGTTAATCTATCTTTAATGTTTAGCTTGTTTTTAATGCTTGGTTTGTGGGTAAGTTTGACTGAAAACAGAAAAGAATTCTTATTTACCCAATCTCCTCAAAAAGCATTTTTAATCATGCTTTTGAGTGTTATTTTTATGGTTGGTTCAGTAATAGCGATTTATAATGTATCTCAAAAATATATTGCAACCTTAAATTATGCTCAAGGTGTTGAAACAATCAATGTCCTAGGACAAGAACCAGAGGATGTCCGAAGTATTAAGTTAAATGAGGCAATAATTAAAATAAACAAAGCATGTCAGCTTGATCCTAAAGATATTTATTTTAGAAACTTATCTCAAGCATTTTTGATTCAAATCAATGAAATTCTTAACAATGAAGAATTAGAACAAGAACAAACACAAGCATTGTTCCAGCAAGCTGTTTCTAATGCTGAGCTTTCAGCCACAGCTGGCTTTCAGGTTAATCCTCAAAACAGCCAGAATTTAATGCAATTAGGCAGTGTCTATGAAAACATGGGATTACTAAAGGTTGAAGGAGCAAAAGATTTAGCTATTTTGAATTATCAGAAAGCAGGGGAATTAAATCCTCAAAGCCCACTTATTCCGTTTAATATAGCCAGAGTTTATTTTTTTGATGAGCAAATGGATAAAGCTAAACAAGAATTACAGAAATCTCTTGTTTTGAAAAGTGATTTTCAATTAGCGCTTGATTTACTGGGGGAAATTGAAGAACAAAAAGAAGAATAAAAGTTTTCCACACCTTGACTTGTTTTTTTGATTTTCAATTTAGTATATAATTAAAAAATTAGGGCAAACAATTAATTAATGCCCATATTCAAAGGTCGAAGAATTATTTATTAAAAAGGTCGAACATTAATATTTCATTTTTTGTTTGCTGATGCATGGCAAACAATTATGAAAAAGTAAAATTAAAAAATGAAAATGAGAAATAAAAAAGAATTTATATCAACAGTGGCTACTACTGTTCTTTCAGCTTTGTTAGTAGCAGGTGTTGTGATGGCTACTACGACACTTAGTGCAAATATTGTTACCGAGGGTAACTTGACTGTCAGTGGCAACACTATTTTGGGTGATACTGCTGCTGACACAATCACTGTTCTTGGAAAAACTACAGTGGCTTCTACAGGAACGCCACTGAATCTAGGGACTACTGCAACCAATAAAGCGCTTCAGATATACACCACGAGTTCTTCAGCCAGTGCCACATACGTAGAGCCGTTCTACATGAAGAACATTATGACTGCAGCCGGCGGTACTGGTGGACGCGCGAAATTTGAGTTGTCAGTCAATGGTGTGACATTGGGCGGAGCTGCTAACGCCCTTAAGGCCTATGCCGACTTTGGAACCGCTGGTTCTGGTACATCTGGTTTGGCTTCGGCTTTTGTTGCTGAACTGAAAATGCCGAATGGTGCCGCCGCTGGAGCTTACTTTCCCCTGGAAATCGAATATGTAGACCAGGCTAGCACAGCTATCACCCCCATTGGTTCCACGGCTGGATTTATCTACATGGCCGCGTCTGGAACAGTGACTGATTTCAATGATGACGGATATTTCATGAAGGTTGACGGTCTTACGGGTGACACTAACCATCTTTTGTCGCTTACTTCTCAGACATTGAGAGCGAGTATTGGAGCAGGCAACGCAGGGAATCGTTATCTGATGCTTAGCCAGATGCAGGATGGTTTAGGGTTGGGCAATAGTACTACGTCTATGGATCTATCAACCACCGCAACCAATAAAGCAATTGAGGTATATACCACGAGCGGTTCAACTACAGCTGGTACGAGCGTAACGCCCATCTACATGGAGAGCGTTATGACGGGTGCAGGTGGTGTTGGAGGCCGCGCAGAGTTTCTTATGACAACTGCTGTTAAATTGGGTGGATGGGCTAATGCTTTGAAAGGACGTGCGACATTTTCAGACGATACCGGTGAAATTACAGGATTAGCTTCAGCTGTGTGCGCAGAAATGGATTTGCCTAATAAAACAATGATGGGTGGAGTATATTATCCACTGGAAATTGAATTGACTCCGGGAGCATCTTCAGCAAGTCAACAGTCTGCAACTGGAAACAATATAGGATTCATATATGCAAAAGTGAATACTAATACTACGGATTTCAGGAATAATGGATATATTATGAATCTTCAAGGATTAGGTACATCAGGAGCAGGAGAGGTTTTTGATACGATAGGAAGTGTTACTCCTACCCATCAGCTAAGGATTCTAATTGACAATGTTGAATACTTCATCATGTTACAGGCGACACAGTAAATCTTTAATCTAACCCCAAAATTATGCGCAAATTTTATTTGCCGACAATTCTTTTTCTGTTAGGCTTAGTGCTGATGATACCAGCAATGGTTTTAGCTGTTCAAGATGTTGTAATTAGTTCTGCAATTGACGTTTATCTGTCTGACCCGGGCGCAACCCTTACTATTTCTCCGGTTACCGTAGATCAGATTGCAGTTGGAACAAGCACAGTAACAATTACAATGTCAGCCGGTGGAAGTAATGTAACTGTTACTTCGGCAGACCGCTATAAATATGTAGTAACTGGTATTACTGATCCAGGAACTGTTTGTAGTGAGGCCTCTTCAGTCATTACTCTTTATGGACAAACCAGTCAGACAGCGGTAACGCTTGATCCTGCTGGAACCTGTCCGAGCGGAGGCGGTGGCGGAGGTGGAGGAGGAGCAGCCGCTTCAGCAGCTCCAGCCCAGCCAAGCAGTAGTACGGGAGAGGTTACAGCCACTGCATCAGCAGGAGGCAACACCTCAATTGTTTCTAATGGTGTGACTGCTTCAGTTACAGTGCCAGTAGGAGCTGTTTCTGCTAATACTGTGGTTAACGTTACTCCAACCGCAACAACCGAAGCTGTTGTTACTACAGCTGTAGCAACTGTTCCTTCGGGCAAGACTGTGGTCGGTGGGAAGGCCTACAACTATTCCGCCACCTCAGGAGGAGTAGCGGTTTCAACCTTCAGCAAAGCAGTGACTGTTAGCATTACCTATACTGACGCCCAAGTTGCAGGATTAAATGTCAGCAGTTTGAAGATATATTACTGGGACGAAACTGCCGATCAGTGGACAGCATTGACCAGCACTGTTAATACTACTGAAAAGACTGTTAGCGCCAGCGCTACCCACTTTACCTATTTTGCAATAATGGGAAGCGCGGGAACAACAGGAATGACCCTTGCTGAATTAAAAGCAGAAATAGTCAGAATAACAGCTTTGATAGCTGATCTTCAAGCTCAATTATTAGAAATGATTGGAGCAGTAGAGGGATGTACTATTACTTCTTTTGACAGGAATCTTCAACTTGCTATGTCAGGCGATGACGTTAAATGCTTACAGGTTGTTCTTAACTCCTCAGCAGACACTCAAGTAGCATCTTCAGGCGTAGGTTCTTCTGGAAATGAAACTAACTACTTTGGTTCTTTGACCAAAGCAGCTGTAGTCAAGTTCCAGGAAAAATATGCTGATGAAGTATTAGCTCCTTGGGAACTAAGCTCAGGAAATGGATTTGTCGGTTCAACAACAAGAGAAAAACTGAATGAATTATTAGTTCAATAACTGTGTATTTGCCCCTTACGCTTCCTTGTGAGCGGTGTGAGGGATAGAAAGCAAGCCCAGACCCTAATTTGGGGGCTGGGTTTTGCTTATTAAGCCCGTATTGTGATATAATTCTAAATATTACTATGATTAAAATGAGAAAATTAGATAGTAAAATCTTTCTAATTGGAATAGTTTTTCTTTTTTTACCTTTATTTGTTTCAGCTGATTATGGTGGTCAAAAAACCCAGTTTTTTGTTGATTCTGCTTATGATTTAGAGGGCAGACAAGAAATAGATGCCACTTTATTAAGAATAACTCCTCGGCTTTATTTTTATCTTGATGATGGCTGGTGGGACTCTTTGAGTGAACAGGATAAATTTAAAGCAAAATTATCAATTCAGGAACTGGGCAAAGAGTTTGAAGACAATATTTATCTGTCTTTGATTTCAGTTTTTGGTTCTGAATGGAAACCAGGTATTGATGACGACGATAAAATAACTGTTTTAATTCATCCTATGATTAGTCAGGCTGGAGGATATTTTAATAATGGCGATGAATATCCCACTGCTCGGAATCCTCGTTCAAACAAAAGAGAAATGATTTATTTAAATGCTTACCATTTAAACACTGATTTAGCTAAGGGATTTTTAGCTCATGAATTTGTTCATTTAATTACTTTTAATCAGAAAGAGAGAAGGTATGGAGTTCAGGAAAAAACATGGCTGAACGAAGCCAGAGCAGAATATGCTCCCACCTTAGTTGGTTATGACAGTAAAGGAGGGGACAGTAATTTAAATCGTAGAATTAGAGATTTTTTAAGAGACCCATCAAATTCTTTTATTGATTGGGAAAATGAAAAAGCAGATTATGGAGTTCTAAATCTTTTTGTTCAATATCTTGTTGATCAATATGGGATAGAAATTTTAGCTGATTCTTTACATTCATCTAAAACTGGTATTAGTAGTTTAAATTATGCTTTATCAGAAAACGGGTTTGAACAGGATTTTGATGATGTTTTTGATGATTGGATTATTGCTGTTTTAGTTAATGATTGTGATTTGGGTGAAACATATTGTTATCTTAATCCTGTCTTAAAAAACTTTAAACTGATTCCTTCTATTAACTTTTTACCTTTAACCGGAGAAAGCAGTTTGTCTTTGAGTGAAACAACCAATAAATGGAGTGGTAATTGGTACAAATTTATTGGTGGCTGGGGGACTTTAAAGGTTGAATTTGTTGGCAGTCCTTCTACTAATTTTAGAGTTGCTTATGTTACCCAGGATTTGGCTGGTAATCAGTCCTTAGATTTTTTTGACCTGAATGATTATCAGAAAGGAGAAATTTCTGTTTCTGATTTTGGTAAAAATATTACTTCTCTGATAATTATACCCTCTGTTCAGGATAAACTTGCTGAGAATAGTAAAACCATATATCCTTTTTTCTGGAGAGCATCGACTGAAGAGTCAGAAGAAGGTTCTTCTTCTGGTTCATCTCAGACTCAAGACATTCAGGAAATTCTTGATAAAATAGAGGTTCTGGAAAAACAATTAGTTGATTTAAGGGGTGAACTTCAAATACTATTGGGAGCAGAAGCATCAACAGAAGGGGAATATGTTCATTCTTGCTCAAGCATAAATCAGAATCTTGCTTATGGAATAAGAAACAATGCAGTAACTTGTTTACAAGAGTTTTTAAAAGCTCAGGGAGAAGAGATTTATCCTGAGGGATTTGTAACAGGGTTTTTTGGAAATTTAACTCGTCAAGCTGTTGTTCGTTTTCAGGAAAAATATGCTGATGAGATTTTAGCTCCATTAGAGTTAAGTGCTGGAACTGGTTTTGTTGGTCCTTCAACCAGAGCCAAGATTAATGAAATGATCAATAAATAAAATTATTGACAAGAGCAATTTAATTTGCTATTATGTAAGCAGTGAGTGTTGTTTGAAAGAACAACTCTTATTCTGAGTAAGGCGACAAATCTCTCTTAAGCGAGATTTGTTGCTTTTTTTTCTTGAAGAAATCTGTTAAAATTATGTTGGGTCGGGAGGATAGCACTCACTAAAAACCTTAGAATTGGAGTCACTCTCTCGGCCCTTTAAAGGTTTTTACCTAAAATGGAAATTAAAGAAATTTTACCAGAAATAAAACAAGATATTTTGCTCAAAGATTACACTACTTTTAAAATTGGTGGAAGGGCAAAATATTTTTATAAAGCTAAGACTAAAGAAGAATTGATTAAAGCAGTTAAAACGGCAAAAAAATTAAGACTGCCTTTTTTTATTTTGGGAGGAGGAAGCAACTTATTAGTAGCTGACAAGGGCTACCAGGGTCTTGTTATTAAAATACTTAATACTAACTACTTGATACTAGATACTAAAATCAGTGCTGAGGTTGCCGTACCATTATCTTTACTAGCCATAAAGTCAGTAGAGAGTAATTTAACAGGATTAGAGTGGGGAGCAGGTATTCCAGGTACGCTTGGCGGAGCAATAAGAGGAAATGCAGGGGCTTTTGGAGAATCAATAGGCAATATTGTCAAACAAGTTGAAGTTTTTAATTCAGAAAAAGAAAAAATAGAAAATTATTCTCAAAAAGATAGTAGTTTTGCTTACAGGGAAAGTGTTTTTAAGAAAAGACCTGAATTAGTAATTCTTTCAGCAGAATTAGAATTAAAGATTGGAAATAAGGAGGAGATTCAAAAGAAAATGAAAGAATATTTAGATTATAGAAAAGACAAGCAACCTTTGGAATTTCCTTCAGCTGGCTCTATTTTTAAGAATCCTTCAGATGTTTCAGCTGGACAACTCATTGATCAGTGCGGATTAAAGGGAAAAAGAATTGGAAATGTTGAGATTTCTAAAAAACATGCTAATTTTATTATTAATTTAGGAGATGGAAAAGCAGAAGATGTTTTAAAATTAATAGAACTAATGAAAAAACAGGTAAAAGATAAATTTAATATTCAATTAGAAGAAGAAATTCAATATGTCGGTTTTAAATAAGCTTTTTGGAGATGCTAATCAGAAATACCTCAATAAACTCAATCCAATAGTTGAAAGAATAAATGGTCTTGAAAAAGAGTTTGAAGGATTTTCTGACGAGCAATTAAAAGAGAAAACAATTGAATTTAAACAAAGATTAAGCAAAGGAGAAGCATTAGATAATCTTTTATCTGAAGCTTTTGCTTTAGTGAGAGAGGGGGCTAAAAGAACCTTGAAACAAAGACATTATGATTGCCAAATGGTTGGGGGGATTGTATTGCATCAAGGAAGAATTGCAGAAATGAAAACAGGAGAAGGAAAAACATTGGCTGCTACTTTGCCTCTTTATTTAAATGCCTTGACTGAAAAAGGTTGTCATTTGGTTACAGTTAATGATTATTTAGCTCGAAGAGATACAGTTTGGATGGGTCAGATTTATCATGCCTTAGGATTAAGTGTTGGCTGTTTAAATCACCAGCAATCATTTTTATATGATCCTGAGTATAAAAAGCTGGCCGAGGAGAAGGAGAAGATGAGAGATGAATTGGGAGGTTTTTATATTGTTGAAGATTTTTTAAGGCCCTGTTCCAGAAAAGAGGCTTATTCAGCTGATATTACTTATGGAACGAATCATGAGTTTGGCTTTGATTATTTAAGAGATAATATGGTTCAGGATTTATCTCAAAGAGCTCAAAGAGATTTTCATTTTTGTATTATTGATGAGATTGATTCAATTCTGATTGATGAGGCAAGGACTCCTTTAATTATTTCAGCTCCAGATAAAGAAAGCTCAAAATGGTATCAAGAATTTGCCCAGATTATTCCTAAGTTAAAAGCAGAACAGGATTATGAGATTGATGAGAAAATGAAAACTGTTGTTTTGACAGAAGAGGGGATTAATAAAATAGAAAAAATCTTGGGAATGGAAAATATTTATGAGGAAAAGGGCATGAAGTACCTTCATTATTTAGAGCAAGCCCTTAGAGCTCAAACCCTTTTTAAAAAAGACAAAGACTATGTTGTTCAAGATGGACAAATAATAATTGTTGATGAGTTTACTGGTAGACTAATGCCTGGCAGGCGTTGGTCTAAAGGGCTTCATCAGGCGGTTGAAGCAAAAGAAGGAGTTAATGTTAAACAAGAATCAATTACTTTAGCTTCTATTACTTTTCAAAATTACTTCCGTCTTTATCAAAAATTAGCTGGTATGACAGGTACTGCTGTAACTTCGGCTGAAGAGTTTGATAA
>CAYSUN010000045.1:0-7094 GCA_964434235.1 uncultured Gammaproteobacteria bacterium
AATATATTTTCAAGCATCAGTTGAAAAAACTAATAGTCGGGACTTGGATAAACTTATGGGCGTAAATTTTAAAGGAACATTTCAAATGTGTAAGTATGCACTTCCTTTGATTAAGAAGAGTAAGGGGAATATTGTAAATATTTCTTCTGGTTTGGGTATTGTTCCTGAACCAGAATCGCCAGCATATTGTTCTGTTAAGGCTGCGATTGTGATGCTTACAAAGTGTATGGCTCAAGAATATGCAAATAAAGGTATTAGAGTTAATGCTGTTTTACCAGGGCCAATAGATACGCCACTTTTAAGAAAAGCTTTTTCTTCAAAAAAAGAAATTGATCAATATAAAAATTCAAACCCAATGAGAAAAATTGGAAAACCAGAAGATGTTGCGAATGTTTCTTTATTTCTAGCGTCAGATGAAGCGGGTTTTGTAACTGGTGGATTGTATTCTGTGGATGGAGGGGAGTCTACTTCTAGTTTATATTCTAAATAGATAGTTATATTTTAATATGAAAACAATAAAAATAAATCACATAGCAAAAACTGAAGGGCATATGAGTTTTATCGGTGCTTTGATTGATGGTGATTTTGCTGAGGCTAGATTGGAAACTCAGGAGGGTTCGCGGTTAATTGAAGGTATTATGCTTAATCGAAAATATTTTGAAGCGCCAGTTATTACGGCTAGAATTTGTGGAATTTGTCCAATTGTTCATAATTTAACTTCAATAAAAGCTTTGGAAATGGCTTTGAATATTAAACCGACCAAGGAAATTTTAACGCTTAGAAAAATGATGATCAATGCGCAATGGATTCATTCTCATTCTTTGCACGCTTTTTTTCTTTCTTTCCCTGATTTAGTTGGTATTTCAAATAATTTCAATTTCATTAAAAAATATCCTAAACAATCAAAGTTAGCTCTTGAGGTTCGAGATTGGGGAGTAGAATTAGCTAGGGTTATTGGCGGAAGAACAGTTCATCCTATCAATAGTGTAGTTGGGGGATTTAATGTTGAGCCGGATTTTGAAGAGTTGTATGGTCTTTTAGCTCAAAAAGAAAATGTTTTAATTAAAGCCAAACAATTATTTGAGTTTGCAATTAAACAGAAGTTGCCAAATTTTGAAAATCCAACAAATTATATTTCTTTAAAAAGTACTGGGGAATATTCAATTTATGACGGAAAAACTTATTTGTCTGATAGTAAAAAATATTTAAAAACAGAACTTTTGCTTCAAGATATAGAAGAACAAATTATTCCATATGAAAAGGTTAAACGCGTAAGCCATAATAAAGGAACTTTTATGGTTGGTTCTTTGGCTAGGATAAATAATAGTTTTGAGCAATTAAATCCAGAAGCAAAAAAAGCTTGGAAAAAACTTAAGCTAAAAATGCCATGTTATAATCCTTTTTATAATTTAATGGCTCAAATAGTAGAAATTATACATTCAATAGAGGAAATGTCTAAGCTTTTTGGCCAATATCAATCTTTACGCAAGCAAACTAATTTTGCCAAAAAGCTTAAGGTAAGTTTTAAACCAAATCCAGGCAAAGGTTATGCTGTAATGGAAGCTCCTCGTGGTCTTTTATATCATGAATATGAACTTGATCGTGAGGGCAATATGTTACACACCAATATTATTGCACCAACTACCATGTTTTTGGCAAATTTAGAAAAAGATTTAGGAGTATTATTGCCCAAGCTTGAAAATTTGACTAGCAGTCAAAGACTTTTGTTGATAAAAACTTTGATCCGCGCTTATGATCCTTGCATTAGTTGCGCAACGCATTAATTAGTTGAAAAGTTAAAAGTTTGTAAAGTTTATAAAATAAAAATAACATAAAGTAAAAAAAGAAAGTTATGAAATATTTGGAGCAATTGGAAAAATTAAATTTACCAAAAGGGCAATGGGCAATCTTTGGTAGTGGACCACTTGTTATTCGTGGTTTATTAGCTGAAAATAATGATATTGATATTATTGTGAAGTCGGATGTGTTTGAAGTGTTGAAAAAACAATATTCAGTCATTAATAATAACTCAAATTAGTGTTGGGGATGTGGAGATATTCGCAACTTGGCAACCTTGGTTTGCTGATGTTAATAAGTTGATTGATGAAGCGGAAATTATTCAAGGTTTTCCGTTTGTTAAACTGGAATATGTTCTTGATTGGAAAAGAAAATTTGCTAGAGAAAAAGATTTAGTGCATGTGAAATTAATTGAAGAATATTTAGCAAAATAAAAAACCCGGCTATGAGAAGCTGGGTTTTGTGTTTGTGATTTTGTTTTTATTCTAAGCCTATTGTGCCATTAAGCGTATTAGAAGATTCATCGATTTATTCTATTTATTTTTCTGGTGGTGACTCTGTTTTGTCGTTAGTTTCAAAATATAGTTTCCAAAGTTCTGTATTGGTTGGCATTTGCTCTTCTTTTAAGCTTACAATTAAATCTTTAGCTGTGGGTGCATATTGGTTGATTGCAACATCAAGATCTTTGATAAGTTTATCAATTTGCTCTGGCTCTAGGCTTTCAATTAATTTAATGTCTAAAGCAAGTAATTTTTGAAGTTTTTCAAGTTTTTGTTTAGCGCTTTTTGTCAGTTTGTATTCTTGATCAATAATTCTTTTGTAAGCTTCAGCCTTAGCAAGAACTTCTAGTTCATCCGAAATTCGAGGATCTTTTTGCGCCTCTTTTAATTCTGTAGTTTCTTTATTACTGCCAAGTAATTCCGATATCGCTTTGACTGAGGTTTCAACTTCTTTCTCAAAATCAGTTTTTGAATTGAATAGATGATTTTCTTTTAGTGTTAATTTGGAACTTAGTTCTTTGGCATTGTTTAATTTTTTATTGGCAAGTTGAAGTGGTGTTGGGCTTTTTGTTGCATAGTGAATTATAAATATGATAATTACCAAAGCCCCAATTGCTATCGGAATCATGATAAATAAATTTTTATACCAAACCTGTTCATACGCATATCTAGTTCCCATTAGAGCCTCCTTTGTTAAAGAACATACTTTATGTATTTTTATCCTAAAAATTAGATTTTGTCAATAATAAAAAACCCGGCTATGAGAAGCTGGGTTTTGTTATTGTATTTCTTCTATTCTTGTAATTGACTCTTGGTGTATTCAAGCCGATCTTTTAGAGCTTGAAGTGGATTGTCTGAATTGTCATTCTCATTTGTTGCTTGTTTTTCTGAAGAATTGCTTGGATGTAATCTGATTTTCTGTAACTCTTTTTGGCTTTTTGGATTAAGCAATTTTTGAACTATCTCAGAATTAATTGGAATTAGGATTGTGTTGTATTGTGGATGACGGCCAGGTTCATCAAAGACATCAATTTCTCCAGTCGGTGTTTCGTAATACCAAAACAATGGAGTTCCTTCAGGTGTAAAAAAACGAAGGTCATTTGTAATTTCTACAGTTTTTACAGGAGTTAAGCCTTTTGTTCGGATATTTTGGGATTGGATAATCTTGTCAATTTTTTCTTTATCTCTAATAACGGGTTTACCTGTTTGTTCGTGAAATTTCCAATTACAGGGCACTGCTTCATAGCCATCTAGGCCTTCAGCAAAACAAATTTGTGCTTCTCCAGTTTTAGGATCAAAATTACGTCCAGATTGCATGAAATACATGAATGTACAAAAGGCTAGATAACAAACGATAGCAACAGCAAAACCGATTCTACGTTTTGTTTTGTCCATAGAAAATACATAATTTAGACCAATCATTACACCAATTGCTGGGATAATTGCGATAATGTTGGACAACCACTGATTGAGTCCCAATTCATCATGCAATAATTCAGCTATTGAAGGAAAAACCCACAAAAAGGCGAACAATGAACCGAATTTGAGCAAACTGATCAAAAGCAAGATAGCGATGGCAATTAGAGTTAAACCAAGAAAAATACGTGTTTTACGTTTCATGATAGCCTCCCTATGTTAACGAACGAACTTTCATCTTATTTTTATACTATTTTAAGACTTTGTCAAGTAAAAAATATTTAATGGTATTTTTCCCCCTGACAAAAAATAATAATTTAAGCCGTTACTATTTATTAAATAAATTAAAAACCCCCAAATTTTTGGGGGCAATGAATTAGTCTAGAAATTGGTCTACATTCCAGATTTTAATGTAACCATCATCGTGAGCTGTAACAACTTTCAGGCCGGTTGGTGACCAGTCAGCATCAAGAATTTGAGAACTTTGGAAATTAACTATTACTTCACTTGTAATAAGATCAACTATTTGTAACTGTTTATCAACAATAACTAGGACGTAACGTTCTTTTTTTGGGTTTAATTTTAGACTGTTAATATAAAGAGTGTGTGCATTAAATTGGGGAAACCATTTTTTTGCTTGATAACTTCTAGTTGAAATTCCCGTTTTAGTTACTGCTATTAGATAGGAATTACCACTGCTCCAATAAATACTTAATACATCTTTTACGGGAATTTTTTCTAAAGGGTTTACCTTGTCAATTTGCCAGATCGTTATTGTATTGTTTGAATTTAACGAAGCCAAAATTTGATTTTTGTTATTCCAAACTAATTGTAAAATGCTAAATCCTTCTGGACATCTGTCTTTTACTGTGTCAATTTTTTTCCAAGTAGTATCTTCATCTTCATACTCATAAAGGCATTCAAAAAGTGGTTTTGGATTTGTTGGTGTAGTTGGATTAGAAAAAAATATTTTGTGTTGTAGCTTTGGATCTTTATAGGAATAAGCAACAAGGCCGTTATTGATGAAGGTCAGTATCTCACTTGTAACAAAATCAATTTGTTTGATGTCAGAAACGGTGTAATATGTTGTCCGTAATGAATAATTATCTTTTCCACTTGTTTTAATAAGAAAATAATTAAATCCTTGATTCGGCATGATCTGTGAATAAAGTGCCCAACTAATAGTAAAATTTTTTGAGTTGTTTCCTGCTATGTTATAGGAGGTCAAAAAATATTTACTTTGAGCCCTTTGGTATGAATCTGTATATGAATTAAGGTCGGCTATTAGTAAGAATTGAGCATCTGAAGAAAATTGAGAATCAACGAATTTGAATGTAGCAGAAAACGGAAAGTATGTTCCTTCATTTACATTCCATAATTTAATCGTTTTTTCTGACATAGAGGCTAGGTATTTTTCGTTTGAGCTCCAAGCGACTTTTTTGATCGGAACATCTATTTCATGCTTTAATGTTAAACTTGGTGAGGTTAAAGTGTTTTTTTGTCTATATTCATGTTTTGTTTGCGTGCTTGGTTTTGATTGCGTTTTTTTAGTGTTTGATTTTTCTTTTTCTTTAGCTAAACGAGCAAATCTTAGTTTTTCTTGGTGTTCAGCTTCATCTTTTTTTTTACGCTCAAGTTTTTTTTTTCTTGTTCTTTTTCTTCTTTGCGAATATGGTTTTCGTAAATTTTATCCAGCGGGGAAAGTACAGTTTCTTTATCAACAATGACAAGATCATCGGCCGTTGGTTGAATTCTATTGATAACTACGTCCATCTCTTTGAGTAATTTATCAATTTCAGCTTCTGGTAATGTGTCAAACATAGTTTTGTCTAGATCAAGTTGTTTTTCTGAACCTTTTAGATCTACAACAGCCAATTGAGTTTTGGTTTTTTCTCTTTTGGTGATATCTCGATAAGCTTCAGCTTTTTGAATTGCTTGAAGGTTTTGTTTGATTTCATTATTAGAAACAGCTTCATTATATTCAACTAGATTTTTTGTTTTTCTGATATCCTTTATTTCATTAACGAAAATTCCTATTTTTTCTTGGAATGTTGAAATTGAATTATCAAGTTTTACAATTTTTCTTTCCAGAGTTTCTCTTAGTTCTCGAACTTTCTGAAGTTTAGCTTCTGTAATTTCTATTTTTGATTGTGCTGGTAAGGTTTCTTCTTTAGCTTTTTCTGGAGTTTTTTTCTCAGAATATTCAAGCGAATTTTCAGCCTTTGGTTCTGATAATTTGTTTTCGTTTTTTGTGCAGGAAATGCCTAAAAGAATAATAATTACAGCAATTACCAAGTTTTTTAAGTTAGCCATTAGCTCCTCCGAGTGTTGTATTGTCAAAGTTCATAATTATCATATCTTAAGGCTATTTTAATCTATTGTCAACGAAAAAAAACCTAACAGTTTGACTGTTAGGCTAGGTGTGGTTAGTCGGAATAATCTGGATATTCTAAGCGTTGGATTGGCGTTGGTAGAGAAATTTATAAATCAACTAAAAAATATAACACCCATGATTATCAGAACATAAGCGTTTATGGTCCTTACGGATTTCAAGCCAGTAATCTTTTTTTTTACTTTTGTAAGAGGTTTGTTCTGGTCGATTGTAAAAATCGGGGTTGATTTCTGTATTGTTTACGATATGACAGTTCTCTTTCTCGCTACAGTAGTAATATGATCCATCCTGTTTTTCAATCCAATATTCCTTCTTGTGTTTTGTCGTTTTCTTTGTTTTAGCGTCTGTTGCTGGCTTAAAATGTAGGACATATTCATCAAGTTCAATTATGAGAGCATGTGGTTCGACAATTGATTCTTCGTCTTTTCGGGGTTTTTGTATCTCGTAAGTTAAGGGAGGCATTTTTTTTGTTGGAGTAGGCTGTTGAACTTTTTCTTCGATATATTCTTCATAAATATCTTTCAAAGGTGTTAATTCAGCTTCTTTGTCATGAATAGCAAGATCTTCAGAAGTTGGCTGAATTTCTTTAATAATTGGATCAAGCTCAGCACTTAGTTCTGTGATTCGATCCTCGTCAAAAACTTTATACATGGCATGGTCTAGATCAAGCCGTGTTTCCAAACCCTCAAGTTCAGTGATTGCGCTTGTTGTTTTTTCTAATTCACGATAAATAATATCTTTGTACGCTTTGGCTTTTTGAATAGCTCCTAACATGTTTTTGATCAGCGGGTCTTTGGAAGCTTCTTCAAAAGTATTGTAATTAAGACCTTTTTGACTTTTGATTTCTTGGACAAAGGAATCAATTTTTTCTTTGAAAGCTTTATAAGCCTGTTCAAGCCGAAGCTTTTTTTCTTGTAGTTTTGCTTTTAGCTCTTTGACTAAGCCTGCACGGCAAGCCCCAATGCTTGTCATTGGGGAAGGATAGTGCA
>CAYSUN010000046.1:0-6882 GCA_964434235.1 uncultured Gammaproteobacteria bacterium
TCCTCGTCAACTTTCTCGAACTCCTGCGTTACCGGCGTCCAGTTTGCCACGTCGAGCTTAACGATCTGCTCGAGAGGCTTCCAGACCCCCCCCTTCAGGTTGGCCAGATCCATCTTGCGAAGGATCGGCAAAACCTGTGCCAGACGCTCAGCCTTCTGGGCTTCACGCTGAACGCGGGCTTCGGCTACCAAAGCTTCTGCCTTTTCAGCTTCGGCTTGGAGCTTGTTCTGATCCTCTTTCAAATGATCCAGAACAAACCTCAGTCCTCCCATTGCTGGGGAGTACACTCGGAACCGCAGACCATGCTTTTTCAAGTAGGTGCATACTGCTGAGTGCCGTTCTTTCGAACGCAGGGCGAAAACATCGTCCGATCGGACGACCCAAATGTCGTTCCAGTCTTCCAGAACAACGGCTTCCTCTCCTTCAAGAGGCAAACCGTCGATGATCTGCACGTCTCCGCGCAGATCGGGGTTGGTGATGGCCGCGATGGCCATGTCAAAGTTCCCCTCGAATCCTTCCAACAATTCACTCAGAAACTGACAATTTTTCATTTTTTGCCCTCCAAGGCGTGTAAAATATAAAAAGAACCTACAAAAACCAATAATACTAATAATCAAATCTCAGTAATTTACTAGATTATTAAGACAATGGTGTTTGTGTAATTAATTTCAAATTATTCATGTTCACAATGGAGCATTATAGCACACTTTCTTAAATTTGTCAATACTGAGCTATAAAACTTATATATATACACTAAATTTACCACAAAAAACTCGTTATTACTTAATAACATTTAATTACAAGAACTTTACTTAATAAATAAATTAGCCTATAATTATAGAAAACAAGAAAACATAAAAACAAGAAATCAACAAATCAAGAAATCAATAAATCATTTAATCACGGAACATAGAACATAGAACACCTGCCTACCGGTTTACATGCCGGAGGTATGCAGGCAGGCGGAACATAGAACATAAACACATAACACATTACAAATAATTAAGCTGGTTTATTGCTTACTGTTTAACATTTAATGTTTAATTTTTACTATTTACTTTTAACTTTTTCTATTTATTCACTTAATACTTAATACTTTTACTTTCTAACTTTTACCTTTTTCTTACCCTATGGATAAACTAAATTTCTCTAACCCAAGAGTTCGAATCGCCCCAAGTCCAACTGGCTTTGTTCATGTTGGAAATTTACGCACAATTTTATACAACTATTTATTTGCCAAACACAACCACGGCAAGTTTATCATTAGAATTGAAGATACTGACCAAACTAGATTTGTCCCAGGTGCTATTGAAGATTTACTAGAAGTTTTGCTTTGGGCAGGCATTGAAGGGGACGAAGGACCATATTTAACTACTGACAAAAAATTAAAAGAACGCGGTGATTTTGGACCATACACACAATCTCAAAGATTAGATATTTACAAACAACAAATTCAAGTTTTATTGGACAAAGGCAAAGCGTATCCATGTTTTTGTGGTAAAGAAAAATTAGAAAAATTAAGAGAAGACCAAAGACAAAACAAACAAGCTCCAAAGTATGATGGCTTGTGTCGCAATCTTTCTCACAAAGAAGCCCAAGCTTTGATTGATTCTGGGGCTGAACATGTTATTCGATTCAAAATGCCAGAAAATAAAAATGTAGTATTTGAAGATTTAATTAGAGGTGAGATTTTAGTTAACAGCAAAGATCTTGATGATTATGTTTTAATGAAATCTGACGGATTCCCAACATATCATTTTGCCAATGTAATTGATGATCATCAAATGAAAATAACTCACATTTTGCGTGGAGAAGAATGGATCGCTAGCACACCAAAACACGTTTTATTGTATGAAGCTTATGATTGGCAACCACCAATTTTTGCACATCTTCCAGTTTTGCTCGGCAAAGACAAAAAGAAAATGAGCAAAAGAGATGGCAATGTTTCTGTAACTGATTTTATTGAAGCTGGTTATTTAAAAGATGCTTTGATTAATTTTATTTCTTTACTTGGCTGGAATGCTGGAACTGATCAAGAAATTTACACTTTGAACGAATTAGAAAATCAATTTTCCTTGGACAATGTACACAAAGCGGGTGCTGTGTTTGATTTAGAAAAATTAGATTGGATTAATGGAATGTATATTCGAAAACTATCTGATGATCAATTTTTAGAAGTTTGTCTACCATTTTTAGAAAAAGCTGATTTAATTAAAATTGACAAAGATAAAGTCATAATTTTACCAACCAAGGAGATTATTAAAAAATCTTACCTAAAAAGTATAATTAAACTAGAACAAGCTAGAATTAAAAAATTAAGCGAAATTCCTGAAGCTATTAAATTTTTCTTTTTAGCTGAATTAAAATACGAAACCAAAGATTTAATCTGGAAAAAATCAGATCTAGCAGAGACAAAACAAAACCTTGAATTATTAAAGGACACCTTAAATCATATAAACGAAGACGATTTCACGCCTGAAATTTTAGAAAAAAAAGTTTTTGAACTAATGGAACAAAATAACATTTCAACTGGCAATATGCTTTGGCCAATGAGATTTGCTTTGAGTGGACAACAAAAATCACCTGGCCCATTTGAAATCGCCTCAGCTCTTGGCAAAGAAAAAACTTTAAAACGAATTGAATTTGCTTTATATCTTCTTAAATAAACACAAAGGTCCCTCACTATTAAATTCCTAGCCTAACACGGAATCTAGTGGTGAGGGCTTTTTTATTAAATCGTAATTTACTGTCATCCTGAGCCTGCCTGCCGACAGGCAGGTTTACCGAAGGATGACAACAAAAAGTAACTACACAAATAGCAAAACAGGCTTTTTGTTTGTCGGAATATCTTTAACTTGCTATAATGTAATTGAATATGAAACTGACAAACCCAAACAAAATATTTACTTTGGTAATAATTTTAATTTTATTACCAGTATTAGTTTTTGCTCAAACAATTAATGATCTAAATGAGCAAATTTCAGACAAAGAATCAGCTATTCAAGATTTAAAAAAGAAAGCGACAATTTACGAAAAAAACATTAGAATAAAACAAGAAGAAGCCGCCTCACTAAAAAACCAACTTGAAGTTATTGACAATCAAATTGCCAAAACAAAACTGGACGTAGAAGCAGCCAAGCTTGAAATTGATCAAACAAAGCTTGAGCAAAGAGAAATTGAATTGCAAATTCTAACCATGGAAGATAACCTTGATCAGCAAAAACAAAACCTAGGAACAATCATTCAACAAATTCACCAAAATGACAATACTAATCAACTGAAAATATTTCTTTTGAATGATTCCATTTCTGATTATTTTAACGAAGTTGAATATACAAAAGATTTACAACAAGGATTACAAAATACTTTATCCGATTTAAAACAAGAAAAAAAAGATTTATTAAATCAAAAAAATAATTTAGAAAATAAACAAACTGAACTATTTGACCTCAAAGATCAACTTGAACTTGATCAAATAAATTTATCTGGTCAAACAGTTTACAAAGAAAACTTGCTAGTTCAAACAAAAGATTCTGAACAAAAATTCACAGAATTATATTGGCAAGCTAAAAATGAACAACAAGCCATTAGCAACGAGATCGCTAACTTGGAAAAACAAGCTAGAGCAAAAATGGAAGAAGACAAGAAAAACCACTCAGACAAGCCTGAACTTCAAAATTCCCAACTTAATTGGCCAGTTCCTAAAAATGTAATTACTACACTATTTCATGATCCTGATTATCCTTTCCGATATTTATTTGAACATCCAGCAATTGATATTCGCGCTGGACAAGGCACAGCGATCAAAGCACCAGCTGAAGGTTATGTCCTAACGGCTAAAGATGCTGGCATGGGATACAGTTATATTGCCTTAATTCATGCTAACGGAATTTCAACAGTTTTTGGTCACGTCAGCAAAATTCTCGTTAAACAAGATGAATATGTTTCTCAAGGCGAGATAATTGGATATAGTGGGGGAATGCCAGGAACGCCAGGAGCAGGCAAACTGACAACCGGGCCTCATTTGCACTTTGAAGTCAGAATTAACGGTATCCCAGTAAATCCACTTGATTATTTACCATAATATAGCTATAAAAACGCTAGTCTTAAGGGCTAGTGTTTTTTTGATAAAAAAAAAGACCACTTTTAATTTAAGTGATCTTATAAAGTATTAACTTTGTACATCGAAAAAGGGTATTCCCATTTTCTTTTTCTCGTCATCAATTCCATTTCGATGCAAATTACCATAACCAAGGTATAAATTTGCTGCCATATTCAATAAAGAACATAAATCCTCAACTTCAAACAATTCAAAAGTATATACATTAGGCCAATCTTCTAGCTCAGATACTTTTACCAATTCACCTGAATCAGCCCGGACTGCGCCAATCCAAACAAGATTTGTAAATCCATACAGTTTTCGATCAGAAATAGCTAAAAGCATATCAGGAGAAATTTTCCAAACTCCACGTTGAATTGATGACACAGTTAACTCATTTTCGTTATTCAAACTACCCAGCCAAACAAAATAATAATTCTGATTTCTTTCTTTTTTGTCATGATTAGAATTTCTAGGTGAGATTCTAACGATCGAACCAACTGGCAATTGCTCCAGTTCCTCAATAGAAAATATTTTCATCTTCTCCTCCTAAATGAATGAGCACAGCTTACCGATATAATTATTTATCATAAATAAATTCAATTGTCAATAAATAAAAATTAAAAATTTGTTTACATAATCACAGATTTTCCATATAATAACACCATATGAAAAACCATGAAGATTTAGTCAATCTATTATTTGCCAAAGTTTGTGAAATACTTGCTGTTGAAGGCCTAAAACTGCGGTTTATGGGCAGAAAGGGGATAAAGACAGGTTCTTACACAAAAGCCTACATAAACCTCAGAACAAGGGTTATAACACTGGACATTTATTCACCAAAAACAATGAAACCATTGTCCATCAATGGACTAGTCCGAACGATTGCTCATGAAATTGCTCACTTACAAAAATTACCTTATAGGCAAAGACACAGGGGCAAGTGGATTATTAGACAACATTATCCAGCTTTTTATGAACAGATTGAAAAAAATCTCAACAAAATAAAAAAGGATCCTATTATTGGACTACATTTCAGAAATTAAAATAAAAACACCAGTAGAAATACTAGTGTTTTTTAATCTAAAAATTAAATCTCGAAAAATTTAAATTCCGTGATATTTTTTATAAACGTCACTTAATTTTTTATTGGTAACATGAGTATAAATTTGCGTAGTTGAAATATCACTATGACCAAGGAATTCTTGAACCAAGCGTAAATCAACGCCGTTCATTAGTAAATCTGTAGCAAATGAGTGACGCAAAGTATGAGGAGTTGTTTTTATTGATAAACCAGATAACTTCACATATTTCTTAACAATTCTCTCAACTGAACGTGTACTTAAACGACGAGTCGTAGCTTTGTTTTTTATTGACGAATAATTTAGAAATAATGGTTTTTCCAAATCTTCACGTAAATTCAAATAATCCTTAATTGCAGTTAAAGCCCTAATTGAAAAATAAACTGTTCTTGTTTTATTGCCTTTGCCTTTTATTTGCAATTCAAAAACCTGAGAAATATTTTTTAAACTAACATCTTCAATATTCAACTTAACTAATTCTGACACTCGCATGCCAGTGGAAAATAAAGTTTCCAAAATAGCCTTGTCTCTAAGTGATGCTAAATCTTTACCAACAGGAGAATCAAGCAACTTTTTCACTTTTTCTAATGAAAGAAAATGCACAGAAGGATTTTTTTCTTGCTTAGACAATTCAATTTTTTCAGGAGGAAGTGAAAGTATATCTTTTTTTACAAAATATCCGAGCAATGAGCGTAAAGCAATTAAATAAAAATTTTGAGTTTTTTTTGATAAAGAATTTTTTGTTTGTCGAGAAATAGTTTGTCGAGAAAGAAAAACTCTATAACGCCAAATTAATTCTGAGGTAATCTGGTGGGGGAGTAAATTTTCAATATTCTCTTTTTTTAACCAATTTTGAAAACGATCCAAAAAACGAGCATAATTTTCTTGAGTTTTTTTACTTAAACCTTTTTCAACATCAACGTAATCAAGAAAATCGAGAATTTGTTTTGAGATAGGGAGGTTTGACTTTTGCATATGAATATTTAGAAGTAAATAGATATTGTGTCGCATAATACTAATTAAGAGATGCACATTAAAAATATATCACACAGATATTTATTAATCAAGAATACAATTCATACAGTTTACATTGATCTAACTATTAAGGAATAACTACGACTAACCTAAAAATCATATTTACTATATATAACCATAAGCAATCTAATGTACATATACTATATAGATAAATGACTACTATACCTACACATAAACTAGCTGTAAATTGCTTAATATTTTAGGGGTTCAGAAAATTTAAATACGTTACAGGTGTATTCACCTTAAGGGTAAAATAGTACCTCTTAGAACGCAATTTTAAGCTTCGTTTTTTATCTAAATTTAGCCAAGACTTTAAGGTCTATACAAGCCCCAAATAGGGTAGATTCTTACCTTAATTTAGGTAATATTATGATTCATTAATTGCCAAATTACTAACACTAATCAGAATAAACCAAAAAACAAAGTAAGAAAATCCAAAATATAAT
Organism: uncultured Gammaproteobacteria bacterium; assembly: GCA_964434235.1. Lineage (GTDB taxonomy): Bacteria > Patescibacteriota > Patescibacteriia > UBA11705 > JABHMO01 > JABMRF01. Next base: position 6,663 of record CAYSUN010000046.1, read on the forward strand.
TTCAAAAAATATTTTTAAAACTTACTCCGTAAATTATGAAAAAATTTAAATATTTTTTTATCCCCTGTTTTTGCATTTCTTATAAATTAATTAAATATTCACTCACTTCCCACTTTATAATTTATTAAACTTTATGTGTCGTAAAATTATAGACTATAAAGCGGGAATGAAAACCACCAGCTATACAGCTGGTGGTTTCTATCTTTCCGGCTCAAAGCCG
>CAYSUN010000047.1:0-6828 GCA_964434235.1 uncultured Gammaproteobacteria bacterium
TCTACTTTTTGGAATTCTTTTATATTTTTTATTTCAATATTTTGGTCTTTTAAAAATTGTTGAACAAGATTAGTTATTTCTTTTAATTGATTAGGTGTTTTCTCACTTGGAAGTCTTTTACCTTTTACTTTTGTAAATCCATCTTTATCAACTTTTAACCATAATACTTTTTGTTCTTTCTTATGCGGAATTCCTTTTTTTACAATAATCCCACAAGTTTGAACACCCACTGGATAAAATACATCTTTTGGAAAATCAATAACTGCCAATAAAGTATTTTTTTTAATTAAACTTTCTTTTCGCCAATTAGCAAACTTTTTTTGTTTTACCATTACCCCTGTTGGCAATACACAAAATAACAAACCTTCATCTTGCATTTGGTCTAATGCGTGGTCTATGAATTTGTATTCTTTATCTTCATCTTTGTCTTTTGAAAATGGCGGATTCATTAATACTTTTGTTATTGGTCTTATTCTTTGTGGTGGTTCTTCGGGAGTATAAACTGCGAATAATGCTCCGTTTAATTGTTTTGTGTTTTTACATTTGGGAAAACCCGTACACGCTAAAAATTTACCAAAGCGACCAGTTTTAATAACCATCGGCTCGCCACATTTTTCACAAACTTCAGCTGTTTTTTCTTCAGTAAGTTCTTTTTTATTAAGAGTTTCAGATTTTTCAAGCAAGTTTTTGTGAAAAGGAGTATAAAAGTTTTTGATAATTGGTTGCCAAGGTTTTTTTTCAAGAGCAATTTTGTCTAGATTGTTTTCCATTTCTGCAGTAAAATCATAGTCAACAATATCCTTGAAATGTTCTACTAAAATATCATTGACAATAATTCCCATGTCCGTTGGTTTTAACTTTTTATCTTCAAGCTTTATAACATAGTTTCGATCTTGAATAGTAGCAATTGTTGGAGCATAAGTTGATGGTCGACCAATACCATATTCTTCAAGAATTTTTACTAGAGTAGCTTCTGAGTAACGAGCAGGCGGTTGTGTGAAATGTTGTTTGCTTTCAATTTTTTCTAACTTAACTTCTTGTTCTGGCTGAATTTCTGGTAATAAATTTTCTTTGGTGTCAGTTGGGTAAATCTTTAGAAAACCGTCAAATTTAATTGTTTGCCCAGTGGCACGAAAAGTATATTTGTTATCATTAGTATTAATATCAAGGGAAGTGTTACTAACAATAGCTTCTTTCATTTGACTGGCAACAGTTCGTTGCCAAATAAGACTATAAAGTTTGAACTGTTTTTCATCTAAATGATTTTTGATTGATTCTGGTGAAAAATTAACATGGGTTGGTCGGATACCTTCATGAGCTTCTTGCGCACCTTTGGCTTTGGTTTTAAAGTGACGAGGTTTTTCTGGTGCATATTCAGGTCCAATTTTTTCAGTTATAAATTTATGACAATCAGCCAAAAAGTCTTCAGACAAATTCAAAGAATCAGTTCTCATGTAAGTAATAAGACCAACTGCATCTTTGTCGCCAAGTTTAATACCTTCATAAAGTTGTTGAGCAACTCTCATGGTATCTTTGGCTGACATGTGTAAACGATTATTGGCTGTTTGTTGAAGTGTAGAAGTTTTAAATGGTTCAGGGACTTTTTTCTTGTTGTCTTTTGTCTCAATTTTTGTAACTCGATAATTTTCTTTATTTAAAATTTCTTCTAATTCCTTAGCTTGTTTTTCGTTTTGAATTTCCAGTTTTTTTAATGATTTGCCATTCACTGCGTGCAGTTTAGCTTCAATTTTAATTTTATCATTAGCATCAAAAATAGCATCAATAGTCCAATATTCATCACATTTAAAAGCTTCAATTTCACGTTCTTTTTCTACAATAAGTCGAACAGCAACAGATTGAACTCTTCCAGCTGATAATCCACGAGCAACTTTTTTCCATAAAAAAGGAGAAAGTTCAAAACCAACTAAGCGATCTAAAATTCTTCGTGCTTGTTGAGAATCAACTAAAGCTTGATCAATTTCTCTTGGAGTTTCAATTGCTTTTTCAATTGCTTTTTTAGTAATTTCATGGAAAGTAATTCGCCCAAATTTTTTTGGTTGTAAAATTTGGTGTAAATGCCAAGCAATAGCTTCTCCTTCTCGGTCCTCATCAGAGGCGTATAAAATTTCGTCGCTAGCGTTGGCCAGTTTTTTTAGTTTAGCAACTTGAGCAGTGGATTTTTCACTTACTTCGTAAGTCGGTTCAAAGTTATTTTCAATATCAATGCCCATTTTCTTGGCTGGTAAGTCTCGGACATGTCCATAAGAACTTTCAACTTTATATTCTTTTGGTAGGAATTTTGTAATTGTTTTGGCTTTGGTTGGTGACTCAACAATAACGAGTTTCATATTTGAATTAAGAATTATGAATTATGAATATAATTATGTTTCAAGAGCAAATATGACAGAGATGAAAAAGTTTGTCAAATATAGATTAAATATATTTAATGAGTTGTTGGGAAAATTAAACTTGACAATTCCAGTTTATATTGTTAAATTGTGGTTTCGAACTTTGACAATCTTAAGGAGGAGAAAATGCCTAGAAATCCTATTTTTACTTTAGTAAATCATATTAATTTAAGACAAAAGAGAAATGCAGAAATTGGAAAGAGAATTAAGGATTTGAAAAAGGCGCTTACTAGCGGACAGGCTAAGTTAGAGGTTGAATGGCAAGCTTTGTATGAAACGTTTATGAATAAAAATAAGTCCGGCCATATCCAAATTCTTCTTAATGATGATTCGAAGGTGGCAGATTATTTTGAGGTTGTTTTTCATAAAGACAAGGGTTTTGAAAGAAGTTATCGCAATTTTATTCCTTCAACTTTAGTTAATCTGTTTATTGAAAATGGTCTTAACGATGAAGCTTGTCAAGCATTTTTAGCTTATTTTGGAGAAGATAATCTAAATGAGTTTAAGCTTGTTTGTTTTGAAATGCGTTATTGGACTGAGACTTTCCCCATTAGCTTGAAATATTATGGGGTTGCTTATGAGAAGCACGTGAAGTTTTTTCAAAAACAGGAAGACGGTACTTGGCTAGATATTGGTCCGAAATAATCTAATTTTAATACAAGTTATCAACAAAGATAAGGAGTCAAAAAATGTTTAGAGAATCATTTTTTAGTGCAATTTTATGGCTGGATAAAGTTCAACGTGAGCTTAGAAAATCTTTAAAAATGTTAAGTGATGTTGAGGCTCTTGTTAAAAGGGATAAAGGAAAACGTGAACATGGGTGGAGAAGTTTGTTTAATGCTTTTGCTGGTGAAAATAATGCAATTTATGTTCAGTTTCAAAAGCATAAAATTTCTGGGGTTCGTGTGGTTGCTTATGATGTTCAATGTCGTCCTTTTTTGTGTGTGGATAATGCAGTTTGTCCAGATCATGAATTAGCAAATATTCTAAATGATAATAGTGAGGAACGTTTTCAGAAATTGTTGAATTGGTTGCAAGGACGTTCTTGGATGTTGAACAAAAATTTAGTTTGTTTGCAAATTTTCGGTCAAGACAGAGTTTTGTTTAATTCATTAATGATTAGATCTGATGAAGATTATCGTTCAATTTATTTTTTCCAAAAACAAGAAGATGGCACTTGGCAAAATATTGGTCCGAAAATTCCTGAATAAATTTTTAAGGAAAAGGAGGAAACGTGAAAAAAGATTTTTATAATTTTTTGCAAGCAGAGCTTAGATTGTTGAAAATGATGGCTACTCGTATTAAAGAGCAAGAGAGTGTATTGGAAGAAGTCAAAAATAGGTTATTGGACTTAAAGCCTAAATATAGAGTAGAAGAGACAAGGTTTTTTCGAAAATTCATGGAAAAAGGTGGTATTTCAATAGGGGTTCAACCTGGTCGTCCTGGTCAATATCACATTGTGTTTCTCAAGCGCGGAATAGATGATGGAGAAGTCAGTAGGTATCTTTGGTTTGATCTTGATGGTGAATGTGATTTTTTAGAGTTGGGGAGAACAAAAACTTATGCTTTGAGTATTAAAAAAATTGAGTATCTTGAATCTAAGGGCTTTGTCAAAGCAGACGATTTGGCTATTTATTGTAGAGTGTCTAGAAAATATTTCATTCGAAAAGGTAAAACTTGGCGAGAATTAAAAGTTAAGTAAAAATAAAACGTTCCAATAACATTGGAACGCTTTTTAATATTTAAATATTTGTTTAATTTTGTTATTTACATTTCGGAAAGTTGGTTCTTTGTCTGAGTTGTTCTTCTTCATCAATAAAATGCTTACGAAGGTCTGAACAAAGGAAAAAAGAACCTGTAATTAAAATTAGATCTTCTTTCTGAGCCTTTTTCATGGCTTCGGACAAAGCGGTGTTTGGATCAAGATATGTTTGAATAGGAATCTTTTTTAAGGATTTAAGATTTTTAGCTAATTCAAGTGGATCAATAAATTTTCGTAAAAGGTTAAGTGATTTAGTTGTGTAAACATGATCGACCAGTTTAACTATTTCTTTAAAACAATCTTTGATTTTTTTGTGATCACTAAGGGCGCAGATTAAATGAACTTTTTTATATTTAAGTATATCTTTGCTTTTTAACTCTTTGATTTTACTGGCGAGAAACGCCAGTTTGTCTGGATTGTGCGCGCCATCGAAGATAATAGTTGGATTCTTGTGTACGATTTCTTGGCGCGCCGGTATTGGTGTAGGTGAATCAAGACCTTGCTCAATAAATTTTTCATTGATGCCAAGGTATTCACACACCGCACGACACAGGGTAGCGACGCAAGATTGCGCGTCCATATAATTTATAACGGTTAAATCCGCACCTTTTTTATCACATTCTTTTTGTACGACCGCGAGTGCAGTTTGTTTTTCAATGGACGTAAAAACTTTGCCGTTTTTACGGATAATGCCAGCTTTTTCGTAAGCTATTTTTTCGATTGTATCACCGAGAATGTGCGTGTGGTCCAGCCCAATGTTGGTGATTATTGAAACTAAAGTTTTAGCGACTGCGTTGGTGCCATCATAGCGACCGCCACAACCAGTTTCAAGTACAACATAATCAACTCGGTGTTTGGCAAAATATTTTAAAGTTAAAAGTAACCAAACTTCAAAATAACTTGGCATGTCGTATTGTTTATGACATTTTTCAATTATTGGTTTTACTTCTTCTACTAATTCAACCAATTCTTGCTTGGAAATAAATTTTCCATTGATTTGGATTTTTTCAGTGGCCACTGAAACAAAAGGGGAAAAGTGAGCACCAACTTTGAAGCCAGTTTTTTGTAAAATATTATAAATTAAATTAACGGTTGTGCCTTTACCGCTGGTGCCGGCAACGTGAATAATTTTTAAATTTTTGTCAGGGTTGTCTGCTAATTTCAAAAGTAATTTAGCCCTTTTGAAATGATGTTCAGGATTAGATGTGCCTAAGTGGAAATTAATATTTGTTGTATTACCTAGACTTTCTAAAAATTGAATTGAGTTTTGATAATTTTTGAATGTTGTTGTTTTCATATTATAAATTGAAAAATAAGCTTATTTAAGTATAGCAAGAGCAAAAACTAAAGCAAGAGATTGACAGTTTTTGTTATTTATTATTAAATGCTGGGTGGTGGAACTTTAATAACCAAAACGGAGGGTGCTATGTTTTTAAAAACAAAAGCTGATTTTTTGAAATTTTTGGGCTTGAAAGTAGATGTTGATTTGGGTGGTAAGCAGTTTCTCAAAGCTTTGGTTTCTCGTATGCCAGTAGCGAGAGATGAGTTTCGTGGTTTTCGGTTACCAAGTGATGGGCCTATTTGTGATTTATCGGAAGATGAGCTGTTAGCCGAATATGAAGATACTGTTGGTGCAGTTACAAAAGCCTTTGAACAGGCGATGCAAACACGTTCCGACCCAAAAGGCATTGTGCAAAAGTTATCTTTACTAGGCGGGGAAGAGGATCTTTCCCTAGATGAATTGGAATCTGTTGAGTATGATGGCGAGGAAGAAGTTCCAGCTAGCGAGCCAGTAGTTAATTGTTTTCGCTTAACGCAGGAAGAAGAACAAGCGTTTGAGCAAAGTAGGCATGATCGTATGTCTAAATTGGTTAATGAGAAAATTTCTGAACTTTGTCGAGATGAAAATATTATTAATTATCATGTTTTTGCTTTGGCTCTTTATGAGTTGATGCAAGCTGAGGAATATTTGGATTTGCGTTTATTAAGGTTTTATAATTGGTTAGGTTTGCCAGCTTACAAACCTGTGCCGTTCAAGGATTTTTACACTGCTGTGCAAAGTAAGTTTAAGAAATCTTTTCAAAATTCAGAAATGCTCAAGGCTTTGTATCAAGATATGTATTATCATTTTTGTTGGAGGCTGATTAAACCAGAATTACAACTCGAAAATTTGAAGGATCAGTTGGGTCAGCCCAATGATAAAATCTGGCAAGAACAATTACAAGATTATCTTTATCAATTATTTAGACAATGTTCTTTTTTCTGTGATGATAAGACATCTTTTTTGCTTGTTGTTCGGTTTATCTATCCTGAACTTGAAAAATTATGGGAAGGCGCAGAATAGCAGATTTGAAAATAGCTAAAGGTTTTATATCCTCGAAAATGCTATAATTAAAGATAATAGTAGTCACATATAAACTCAGTAAAAAGTACTGAGTTTTTTATTAGAAAAAGCCAACTCGGAGATTCTGAAACAAGTTCAGAATGACGAGTTGGCTTTTTCTAACGACTATTTACTTCATTTTTACATATATTTTGGGATGTGGAATACATGGCTATATATTTTAGGACTAAAGTGTTGCTAAGGTATTGAACCATTACGTGGGTAATGTGCACACACATATTGCACTTTTCTGCTAAGCTTGGGGCATATGACAA
>CAYSUN010000048.1:0-6494 GCA_964434235.1 uncultured Gammaproteobacteria bacterium
AGGGCTTCGCCTTTAAACGCACACACCAGCTTACGCTGGTGGTTTATTCTTCTAAAAATAAAGCTCATTGTTTGACAATGAGCTTACAGTTTATTTTACTAGCTTAACAATCTGGGTAATCGAAGCTAAAGCTCCAATGCCGTCATCTCCACAAGCCAACTTCTTACTAACCGGTTGAGCAATTTGCAAATTATACCATTGTTGCAATTGGGTTAAATGAATTTCAGTGACTGGATGCTCCCACATTTTGGTATTCATCGCAGGAGCAATAACAATAGACTTTTTGCGATCCCAAGCTCGAACAATACATGTTAAAAGATTGTCGCAAATACCATTGGCCATTTTGGCCAAAGTATTAGCACTGCAAGGCGCTATAACAAGAACGTCTGCCCAATCACGCAGTGCAATATGCGCAATCTCTTGATTGCGCTGGTATTTGCGACCACGCCACTCATCAAAATCTGACCATACCCTTACGCCGGCAATTGTACAAGGTTTACCTATCCCAAGTTTTCCTTTAAACAATTGCCGGAACACATTCCAAAATGGTCGCTTTTGAAAATAGTTTGCACTAAAAGTTGTCACTACTTGGACTTCATGCCCAGCGTTATTTAATTCGATTACTAATTTTTTAACCAAAGTACCGGCTACACTGCCAGTTATCCCAAGAAGTACTTTCACTTCAGCCTCCTATATAAAAGTTTACCTAAATCAACTCTGTTGACTCTTTCCACTACATCATCGCGATCAATTAACAAAACCTGATCATCTTGTAGCATCCACTCCAAGCAATTAGCTACAATAAAATCAGAATGTGAAATTTGCCGACTTTTAACAGCAATACTAATCAAATCCTTTTCGCTCATGTCCGCCTGCAATTTAAATTTAATCAATTTTCCGGTGAATCCCCAAGGTTCCCGAATCTTGTCAATCAACTTTTCTGTTGGTTGCAATTCTATAAACATTTTCATTCCAGAAGGAATTTTACTACTATTATCAACCCGAACTCGATTTCCCTCACTATCCAAATAATAAACTCCTTCTACTTCATAATCACTGACCGCGGAAGAATGAATGATAACATCATATTGCCCAATTTTGACTTCTCGTTCTAGCGTTTCCGCCAAGTCTTCATAGGTTTTATATACCACCAAAACAACATTCTTCCGATAGTCATACCCTTTTGAAATTTCAGCTTCCATCATTTTGAATAAGTTGGGAGACGAAGTTAAAAGTGTTACATTGTTACCTTTTAATCCCAAATCTAAGGCTAATTTGGTCCCTGTTCTGCCCCCAAAAATATTCGAAATGGCTCTAACTTTATCAATCATCACCCTTGTTGAACCAGCAGTTACGAGAATTTTCATTTTTTTCTCCTTAATCTTCAATATTGTTATTAAACATAATTAACGAAAGCCAATGGTTGGGTAAATCTTTTCTTCCAAGCCCAAGACACGTGCCACACTCTGGGCAATGAACCCAAAATTCAGCTGGTCGACCATGACAAATGTCATCGGTTTCAACATCATCACACTCAACAGCTAAAACACTTTCACAACGGGTACACTTAATTGTGACCGTATCATTATTTACTAGCGTTCTCATGAAAAACCTCTAAATTAAATAATCTGTTAGCATTCTTCCAAAAAACTTTTTGCTCATCTTCCTGATTCAATCGCAACATTTTTATCAAAGCAAGAGAATCTTGATAAGACTGAATTGGGAAGTCTGTACCAAACATCAAACGGTCTTGACCATTGGGCAACTTCAAGAATTGCAAAATTTCCTGATTTAGCATAAATCGATAACTTTCAGAATCTTCATCTGTCCCAGAAACAAGTTGCCCAGAAATATCAGTCCAAACATTTGGACACTCTTCCATGACCAAGCGAAGCTCGTCAAAGTATGGATTACCAAGATGGGCCATAACAAACTTTACGTTAGGAAATTTTTTAGCCATTAACACGACTTGTTTTGGTCGGGACAAGGTTTGATATTGATCAATAGCACAATAGTGCAACTGACAACGATGCAGTCCTGATTCTCTTTCATTTTTAGGACAACAATGATGAAGTTCTCCAGAATGGATAACTACTGGGACTTGATGCTTTTGAGCTAATTGACAAATTACTTCCACTTTTTGACTTTGCAAAGAAACTGGCTGATAACCTGGATAAAGTTTAATCCCAACTACCTGTTGTTCGTTCAAAACTTGATTCAGCTCAAAAAATCTAGGTTCTGGCTCACTTAAATCAAGGCTGGCACACATTGAAAATAAAGGCTTACCTTTTATTTTTTGTAAAAGCTTGGTATTGTGCTGGCCACTGCCCTTAAACGGAAAATAAGTGGCCATTAGAATAATCTTTACTACTCCAAACTTTTTTGCCTGCTTTTCAAATTCTTCAATTGTTGCTAATTCAGTGTGCAAACCCCAAAGTCTACTATTTGTTGTGTGAGCATGACAGTCAATAATCATCGACTCCTCCTCAAAAACATAATTTGTTTATATGAGTTAAATTGTTAATGAACCTTACATCTAAGTTATACACCGCTGTTGACAAGGTGTTAATATGTGTTTATAATCAATTGTAGACAATATACTAATTCATCTAAAATTAAACAATATATAATACAATATTGTTTTGACAATATGAATAATCAAACAGCTAACACACTTAGAAAATTTGGCTTAACGGATACAGAGATATCAATTTATCTAACAAGTTTAAGTTTCCCGTCTATTACAGTAAATGAACTAGTAAAACAAACCAACATTAAAAGAACCACAATTTATCATGCTTTGGAGACCTTAACGCAAAAGGGATTATGTGCCAAAAAACAAACTTTTGGCAAACAAGCTTTTTCAGTCACAGATCCAAAAAATATAGAAAATCTTTTGGAAGAAAAAATCAATGAATTACAAAGTCAAAAAAAGGCCTTGCACGAGCTATTACCCCTACTTGAACAAAATAAGAAAAAAAATTCATCAATGGTTGTTTCTCATTATGAAGGTATTGAAGGAATTAAACTTGTAGTCGAAGATGCACTGTATTGCAAATCAAAACATTGGGATATTATTTCCCCGATAAAAAACTTTTTTTCTGAATTTGATAAAGATTATGCTGAGTATTTTGTACGAACTAGAAAAATCAGACAATTAACGGCTCGCTCGCTATGGGAAGACTATGCCCAAAATAAAAATCTTTCCGGTGAAATTTTAAAAGAAAGAAACCCAAAAGTTTTGCCAAGTGTAATGCAAGGTAAATTTAAATCAGTCATCTGCCTTTACGATGATAAAGTTTTAATCATTTCTTCATTCCAAGAATTATCCGCCATACTTATTCAATCTCAAGAATTTTTCGAAACAATGCAAGCTGTTTTTGACGGTCTTTGGCAATCATCAAAAAACATAAAGTAATTGACACAACAACTAAGTTCCGCTAAAATATAGGCGGTTCTTTTTTAAATTACTATAACTCAACCAAGGAGGTTGTTATGCCGACAAGTCTTGTTTTAGGTGCTCAATGGGGAGATGAGGGAAAAGGAAAAATTGTTGATTCTTTAGCTTGGAAAGCTGATATTGTTGTCCGCTTTCAAGGTGGTCCTAACGCTGGACACACGATTTACATCAACGGCAAAAAGTTTGTTTCACACTTAATTCCTTCTGGAATTATTTCACCAAACACACTAAATATCATTTGCTCTGAAGTTGTAATTGACCTTGATATTCTATTTAGTGAAATTGATGAATTAGCCACAATGGACATCAATTGCACAGGTAGACTTTTACTGTCTGCCAGAGCTACAGTCATTACACCGTACCACAAAGCTATTGATGCCTTACGTGAGAAAAGCAAGGGTCCTAATTGCATTGGAACGACTGGGCGGGGTATTGGGCCAGCATATGAAGATCTGAGTAGTCGAAGATGTATTCGTTTATTTCACGTGCTTAATATTGAAAGCTCTGCAGTTCGCAATCAAATCCAATTACTGATGGAAGAAAAAAATGCTATTATTCGCCATTACAACGGCCAACCAATAATTTTTTCTGAAGTAATCGACTATCTGAGAAAATACAAAGAACGTCTAGTGGATTTTGTTACGATTAACGAAACGACCATCATAAATTCAGCAATTGACAATGGAAAAAACGTTTTGTTCGAAGGAGCGCAAGGAACGTTGCTTGATAATGTGCATGGAACATTTCCATTTGTAACTTCCTCTCACACAATTTCTTCAGCTGTTTGCTCAAGTGTTGGCCTTTCTCCACAAAAGATTGGTGATGTCTACGGAATTATCAAAGCCTACACTACTCGAGTAGGAGCTGGGCCTTTCCCAACTGAACTTTCTGAAGAAGAAAATGAAGCAATGCGTCAAAGAGGTGGTGAGTTTGGTGCTACGACTGGACGCCCCCGTCGTTGTGGTTGGCTAGATTTGCCAGCAGTTCGTTACGCTTGCATGGTCAATGGCATAACTAAGCTCGTTCTTACCAAGATTGATGTTTTGAATGGTCTGGACCAAGTTACAATTAATGACAGCTACCTTTGCGATGGCACCGAAACGAATAAATTCAATCCACTGTTAGCTGACAAATATGTTGCAACAAACAAAATTGTTATGCCTGGTTGGAACGATTTTCATGACGAAAATGCGCAAAACTTTATTCGTCTAATTGAAGAAAAAACTGGCGTCCCAGTTGCTATTGTCTCTTTCGGACCTCACCGTGAAGATATGGAATTCCGCAATGTAAGATGAATTTTCCCCCAACAAAAAACCGCTGATCAATGGTCAGTGGTTTTTCTTTTATTTCAACTATTTTTTTATAATTAAATTGTAAAATGAATTCTCAAATTTTTCTGCTTCAACCTTTAAATCAAATTTTATAAATAATTTTTTCAACTCAGGCAAGGAATAAAAAGTACTGCCCATGGCTAAAAATTTTTCAGCTACTTTTAATAAATATCCAAAAATTCTTTTTGGATTAACCTCTTCTATTAATATTTTTCCGTCGCTTTTAAGAACTCTCTTTATCTCCAAAATTGCTTTTTCTCTATCTTGAATATGATGGAAAGCGTCAATTATAATTATTTTATCAAAATAAGAATCAGGAAAAGGAATTTGTTCAGCTAAACCAAAAACGCAATTAACTCCAATTTTGTTTTTGCATTGATTCAACATTTTTTGTGAAGCGTCAACGACAGTTATTTCTTTTACCTTACCAACTAAAGTTTGCGCTATTCGACCAGTTCCCCCAGCCAAGTCTAAAACAAAATCAGTTGGCTTGAAAAATTTCTGGTTTTCAAAAAACAAAACAGTTCTCTGCTTTGTTGAAAAATGTATTTTTTCGTAAAAAGAAGCGGTCATTTCAAAAAATTTTACTTTTACTTTCATATTTTAATTTAACCAAACTATTCATTGAAAAATTCCTGCCTATTATTTTTTATCAGCTGTTTTTTCTGCTTCTTGAAGATTTAAGGATAAAGTTTTCGACATTCCATCATCATCCATTGCCACACCATAAAGAACATCTGCAACGTGCATAGTTACTCGATTGTGGGTGATGATAATAAACTGAGCTTTATATGAAAGTTCTTGCAATATAGCTGCAAATTTTTGAGAATTTGCCTCATCAAGAGCAGCCTCAACCTCATCCATAACAATAAATGGTGAAGGATTGCTATCGATAATAGCACAAATCAAGGCTAGACTTGTCATTGTTCTCTCCCCTCCAGACAAAACAGCAATATTGCTAATTTTTTTGCTTGGTGGAGCAACCATAATTTCAATGCCAGTATTTAAAAGTTTTGATTGATCTTCAACATAAGTTTTATTTTCTTCAATGTCCTCTGCTTCATCCGTTGCCATTTCAACCAACTGCCCATCATCTTTGTCAGTTCTTTTTTCTTTTTGAATTAATTCTAATTTGGCCTTTCCTCCATTAAAAATCTTTGTGAAATAATCTTCAAAAGCTTTATTTATTTTCTTAAATGACACATTAAACTGCTTATTAATGACTACATCTAATTCTTTTACTATTTTTTCCAAATCAGTAATTGCTTTTTCTAGATCATTAACTTGTGAACTTAAAAATTCATACCTTTCAGCCACTTCCTTGTGTTCGTCAACTATCTCTGGGTCAATTCCACCAATTTGTTCAAGACTATTTTTTAATTTGCTAATCTCAAACCAAAGTTGATCAATATTCAGAATTTGCTCATCAGTATTAACTTCTTCAACTTTAAAATCATCACCCAACTCTTGAACTACCTCTTTGTCAAAATCTTCTGTCTTAGTTTCCAGTTTAGCTAAAATGATTTTCACATCTCCAACTTCAATATTAACTGAATTTAAATTAGCTTGAACTGCTTGCATTTGATCCTGCAATTCAAAAACTTCTTTTTTCTTTTTTTCTTCGTCTAAATTAAAGTCATCCATTTTCTTTCTAATCTCGCTGATTGAATCTTCTAACTTATCTAAATTTCTTTGTAATTCTT
>CAYSUN010000049.1:0-6398 GCA_964434235.1 uncultured Gammaproteobacteria bacterium
CTTTATTCCAACTACTTTATTTGTTGATTTACTGTCCAAAGTTGTTGGATAGCCGTTTAAATAATTTTTAACTCATAACTCACCACAAAGTGGTCACTTCGTGATAATTCATTTATATGAACAATTTAGAAACAATGCGTCATTCGTTAAGTCACATCATGGCTCAGGCTGTGTTAAAGTTGTATCCAAACGCTAAGCTAGCAATTGGACCAGCTATTGATAATGGTTTTTATTATGACTTTGATCTTGGCGAAGAATCATTTTCCAAAGAAAATTTAAAATCAATTGAAAAGGAAATGCGTAAGATCGTTGCTAGTGATCAAAAGTTTGAAAAATTTAATCTTACTATTGAAGAAGCTAAAAAATTAGTATCAGAAAATCCTTACAAATTAGAATTAATTAAAGACTTGGTTCAACAGGGTGAAACAGAAATAAGTTTTTATAAGAATTTAGACAATGAAGGAAATCAAGTTTTTGTTGATATGTGTCGAGGTCCACACGTAGCTTTAACCAAAGAAGTTGGAGCATTTAAATTGCATAAAGTGGCTGGAGCTTATTGGCGGGGAGATGAAAAAAATAAAATGATACAAAGAATTTACGCTTTAGCTTTTGAAACACGTGAAGAAATTGAGGATTATTTGAAATTGCTTGAGGAAGCTGAAAAAAGAGATCATCGTATTATTGGTAAGAACTTATTTTTACTTGATCCAAAAGTTGGTTTAGGTTTGGCACTTTGGAAACCACAAGGCGCTCAACTTTGGCGAACAATTGAAGATTTTTGGTACAAGGCTCACTATGAAGGTGGCTATGAATTGGTCCGTAGTCCACATATTGGTTCTCGTGCCCTTTGGGAAACTTCTGGTCATTGGAATTTTTATAATGATTCAATGTTTCCGGTCCTTGAAGTCAGTAAATCATTGCAAGAAATGCAAGAGGGTATTGTGGTTGATCGACCAAAAGAAGAATACTTATTAAAACCAATGAATTGTCCTTTTGCAGTACAAATTTACAAAGCTGATAAATGGTCTTATCGTGATTTGCCACTTCGTTGGGCAGAATGTGGAACAGTTTATCGTTATGAAAAATCTGGGGAACTTTCTGGACTAACACGAGTTCGTGGTTTTACTCAAGATGATGCTCATATTATTTGTACAAAAGAACAAGTTGAAGCAGAGTTAGTTCGTGTTGGAGATTTTGTAAAGTACATGTTTGATTCATTTGGTTTTAGTAATTATAAAATATATCTTTCTGTTAGTGATCGTAAAAATGATAAAAAACAAGTTGGCACAAAAGAAGGTTGGGATTTTGCTGAACAAGTTTTGGAAAATGTGGCTAAACAGCTTGGTATTGAATATGAGGTTGAAGAAGGAGAAGCTGCTTTTTATGGTCCAAAGTTGGATTATAAAGTAAAAGATGCTCTTGGTCGAGAATGGCAATGTTCAACAATCCAGTTTGATTTTAATTTGCCAGAACGATTTGACATGACATATACAAATTCTGAAGGAAAAGAAGAAAGACCATACATGATTCATCGTGCACTTTTTGGCTCTTTTGAAAGATTTATTGGTCTTTTGATTGAACATTATGCTGGAGCTTTCCCATTTTGGTTATCACCAGAACAAATTAGGATTTTGCCAGTCTCCGAAAAATTTAATGATTATGGTGAGGAAATTAAAATTAGTTTAAGAAAAGCAGGCCTCCGAGCAGAACTTGATAGTCAAGCAGAATCTTTGCCAAAAAGAATTAGAAATGGAGAAAAAGCCAAAATTCCATATCTTTTAGTTGTTGGAGAAAAAGAAGCAACTGACAAAACTATAGCCGTTCGAAAAAGGGGACAAGGTGATTTGGGTGCTCAAGCTTTGGCTCAATTTATCGAGCAAGCTACAAAAGAAAATTCTGAAAAATTATAATTAGTAAGTTAGTAGATAATTTAAAAGTTGAAAAGCGAGCCAATGGAGGCTCGCTTTGTTGTAGCTTGATTTGATCAATCTTGATCTTTATTTTGATCATTAAGATCGTTGTAGATTCTTTGGAATTTCTCAGCTTGTTTTTTCTTGGCTTCATGATGAAGTCTGAACATTTTTAGAATGATGAGAAAATAAATTCGAGCGTTTATCAAGTTGATTGGTACTTTCACCAAAGGAATGGAACACTCAAATTTTTGTTCTAGAAAGACAACCCTTGATTCCCACTTAGTTGGATCAGTGCTTTCGAAGTGGGACATGGCTGATCGGTAATCAAAATCTTTGATTGGTTGCTCGCGGAGTAAAAGTGCAGTTTCCCATTCCTTTTCTTCTTCCGCTGAAATTTCGTTTGGATACGGGCTATTTTCTCTCCGCATTTCTGTTCGAACTTCTTCTATCATTTCTTTGTTAAAGTCAGGGGATAGAGCAATCAGGGGTTGCAGAGCCAAAACAATTCTGTTTTTTTCGTAGTAGGTAATGATGTTGGCTTCAAGTAAAACATGAAGATAGTTAAGAATAAGTGCTTCTGTTGTTGCTGTATCGGTGGTTTTTGATTCCTTATTAATTTGATTGTTTGGCGTATTCCTAGGCTTGTTGTGATTGCCGAAGTCAACTTCAATAATATTGTTATGATTATTAGGCATTTTAGTCTCCTATTGAAAAGATCAATTCCATTAATTATTACACTTATTGATAAAAAAGTCAAGTGGGCTTACATTTTTACTTAAAATATTATATAATTGCAAAGTAAATACTGATTAGAAATTTATTAAACAAATATAAAATTATGAAGACTAGGAAATTGGCAATTGCCCTAATTTTAGTAAGTTTTTGTTTTGGCAGTACTGTATTTGCTGGCACAGATACTTATTATAATAGACAATGGTATTTAGATAAAATTTTCGCTCAAGATGCTTGGACCGTTACTACTGGTAGTAGTTCAGTCATCGTGGCAGTATTAGATACTGGTGTAGATATTGATCATCCAGATTTACAAAATAATATTTGGATAAATACAGATGAAATAGTAGGAGATGGGATAGATAATGATCGCAATGGTTATGTCGATGATCGCAATGGTTATGATTTTATTAATAGACGACCCAATCCAGAACCAATTGTTACTGTCTCACATGACGCAAGTGCAGTTCACCACGGAACTTTTATTGCTGGTTTAATTTCCGCTATACATGATAACAGTAAAGGAATTAAAGGAGTTACCAGTAATGTAAAAATTATGCCTTTGGTGGTTTTGAATCCTGAAGGTATGGGTAATTCACTTTTAGTGGCTGATGCAATTGATTATGCTGTTAATAATGGAGCGGATATTATAAATTTAAGTTTTGGCGGAGATGAACACAGTGTTAGACTTCGAAACTCAATTGTTAATGCTTATGAAAAAGGTGTTTTAATTGTAGCTGCAGCTGGAAATGCTCTTAATGGTACGCCTAATGGAGTTGATATGAGTAGTCATCCCTTGTATCCGATTTGTTATGATCAGGAATTTTCGCAAAATATGATTTTGGGTGTAATTTCTAGTAATAAAAGTAATCAAGTTTCAACTTTTTCAAATTACGGTAATGGTTGTATTGATATTGCTGCACCAGGTGAAGACATAGTTAGTTTGCTTTATCATAATACTGCTTATGCTGAATTTGATCAGCCATATGCTACTGGATGGTACGGAACTTCTTTTGCTAATGCTTTAGTGTCTGGTGCCGCGGCACTTCTTCGTTCCAAAAATTCAAATATTACCCCAGTTCAGATGATTCAAGTTTTAACGCAAAATGCTAGTTTGCTTTTTGCTAATCAAACTAAATGGACTGGCAAAGTAGGTTCCGGCGTTTTAAATATAAAAAAAGCGTTGGACAATATTAGTGCAAATTCTAGTACTTTGCCAACACCAATAAATCAAACGCCAACAAATTCAACTTCTACTCCAGTTGTCACGCCAGCGACAGTTAGTGAAGACTTGGGTACTGTTCTTAATGGAGCAGAAATTTTAGTTTCTACAAAAAAATCAGGTTATAGTTCAGTTAATTTTTATAGTTCAATGTTTATTAAAAATGATGAAATAGAATTATTAAAAGGAGTTCAATTTCAAGGTTTAAATATTCAAGTCGCAAATGTTACGGGCGAATTAAAAGCAATTATTGTGGGAGCAACCAAGGGTGCTCAATCTTTTGTGCGTGTTCTTGATCGAAATGGCACAATCTTGTCTAGCTTTTTAGCTTTTGGAGATAGCTTTCTTGGTGGAGTTGAAGTGTCAGCTGGTGATGTTGATAATGACGGCGAAACTGAATTAGTTGTAGCCCCAGAAAGTGGGTATGCTCCGATAGTTCGAATCTTTAATATGAATGGACAACTTGAAAAAGAATTTTTAGCTTATAATAAAGTTTATCAAGATGGTGTGAATGTTGAAGTCGGAGATGTTGATGGTGATGGTTTGCAAGAAATAATAACTGCTCCACGTAAAAATCTTTTACCAAAAATTAAAATTTTTAAAGGTGATGGAACTCTAAAAAAAGAATTTTTAGCTTATTCGCCACAATTTACAGGCGGGGTTAATATTTCCGTTGGAGATTTAAATGGCGATAATAAGGCTGATATTATAACTGGAGCTGGTGCTGGCGGTGGGCCACACGTAAAAGCTTTTACCTATAATGGTAATGAATTTTTAAGTTTTTTTGCCTATGGTTCAAATTTCACTGGTGGGGTTGAAGTCGAGGTTGCTGATTGGAACAAGGACGGAAAAAATAATATAATAACGGCACCTGGTCCAGGTGGCGGTCCTCATATTAAAGTTTGGAGTAAGTCTGGTAATTATATGGCACAATTTTTTCCATTCTCATCAAATTTTACTTCTGGTATAAATATAGCTGTAAGATAATTTATTTAATAATTAATTTGAAACCGATCGCTTGAGCGGTCAGGTTGGATAAATATTATGATACAGGATGTAAAGATTAAACCAATAAAAAAGTTTTCTGACGACAGAGGTTTTTTTGCTGAAATTATTAAAGAGGGGGAGGATACATTTCAAACTGTTAAACAAACAAGTTATACAGAAACACATCCTGGCGTTATAAAAGCTTTTCATTGGCACAAAAAACAGTGGGATGTTTGGTTTGTTGTTCGAGGTATGGCGCAGGTAGTTTTGCATGATTTACGGCCAGAGTCTTTAACTAAAGGCGAAACGCAAGTGATTTATGCAGGGCAAGACAATCAGTGTCTTATTTCTATTCCGCCAGGCGTGGCGCATGGTTATCGAGTTTTGGGTAATGAAAAAGTGTGTTTGTTTTATCACACTTCGGAAGCTTATGATTCAACTGAGCCAGATGAAGAGAGAATAGATTATAATGATCCACAAATTGGATTTGATTGGACTACGAAAAATAAATAAAATATAAAAATTAAAATTAGCCAAGAATTTATATTTAAACAAAATATTTAGATTATAATTTGATTTTTTAATTTTGATTTTGCAAGTATGATAAAAAAAGAAAACATTATTTTTGCTCCATACGACAAAGTGTTGAAGTATATAATTCCTTATATTCCGAAAAAGGTTACTCCAAACCATTTAACTTTTATTCGGTTAGCTTTTTCTCCAATTGTTTTGGTTTTGCTGGTTGGCGAGGAGTATTTAACTGGTTTATTTCTTTTTGTCATTTTGGCTATTACCGATATGTTTGATGGTTCAATGGCTAGATTGAGAAATCAAATTACGACTTGGGGTAAGATTTGGGATCCGGTGGCTGATAAATTATTGATTGGGATTGTTGTAGTCGCTCTTTTATTAAAAATAAATTTAAGTTTAACAATTTTACTTTTAGCTTTTGAATTAGCTTTTATTTTGGGTGGAGTTTTTAGTCGTATTAATGAGGTTGATATTCAAGCTAACATTTGGGGAAAAATTAAAATGAATCTTCAGTGTTTGGGTGCAGTCTTATTAATTTTAGGTTTTTCCTTGAGTCTTGGTTGGTTAATATTTTTAGCTCAAATAATTTTATATTTTAGTGTAGGTTTTGCTTTGATCAGTATTTTAAATAAGGGAATCTGAAAAACATTTAAACACTTGATCACTAAAACAAGAAAACAAGAAATCAAAAAAGCAATAAAACACTTAATCACAAGACATAGAGCATAGAACATAGGACAAGGAACACACAACACAGAACATTAATCATAGAACATGGAGCAACCACTTAAGCTAGTTTATTTTTTAACGTTTAATGTTTAACTTTTTCTTACTGTTTATTTTTACCCCGAACTATAACGCTATAAGACGTTAAGTTCAGGGCAAGACTTTTAACTTTTAATTTTTAACTTTTTATTACTTAACACTTAATACTTAACACTATTTGTTTTTCTTACTATTTACTTTTACCCCGAACTATAACGCTATAAGACGTTAAGTTCAGGGCAAGACTT
>CAYSUN010000050.1:0-6057 GCA_964434235.1 uncultured Gammaproteobacteria bacterium
TATGAATTATTTTATAGTTGAAGAAAATTTTGTAGACGAACGACTTGATAAATTTTTAACTTTCAAAACCACAGAATCAAGAAGTCAAATTAAAAAAGCGATTGAAAATGGCTTAATTTTAGTAAACGACAAACCAGCCAAGGTTCATCAATTTCTAAAATTCAAAGACAAAGTTACAATAATCGAAAAAAATCCAAAGCAAAAACTAAGACCAAAAACAAACTCCAAATCTCAATTAACAAAATTAAAAAATACAATTTTCAATAAAAAAGAAAAACTGCCGACCGACCTTATTCCCAAAATTTTACACAAAGAAAAAAATTTTATAATTATTGAAAAGCCTTGCAATCTTTTGGTTCATAGCACTAGAACTTCAACTGAACCAACTTTGGTTGATTGGCTGATAAAAAAATTTCCTCAAATTGAAAAAATAGCTGATGCTAAATCTTTATTAAAAAAAGATTTGACTTTCAGACCTGGTATTGTGCATCGTTTAGATAAAGACGTTTCTGGCGTTATGCTAATTGCTCTAAATCAAGAAGCTTACGAATATTTTAAAATTCAATTCCAACAAAGAAAAGTTACTAAAAAATATATCGCTATTGTGCATGGACGATTTTCCAAAAATGAAGGCGAAATTGATTTTGAAATAGCAAGAAGTGCTAAAGGTAATAAAATGGCCGCTCACCCAGCAGGTTCAGGCAAAGGCAAAAAAGCTTTAACCAAATTTGATATAGTTGAGAGATACAACAAAGCAACTAAAGTTGAAGTTCAACTAATGACTGGGCGAACAAACCAGATCAGAGTCCATTTTTTTGCTCTTGGTCACCCAATTATTGGTGATATTGTTTACCACTTAAAAGAAAAAACCAAACTAAGATCAAGCAGAATTTTACTTCACGCCAAAGAATTAAGTTTTACTGATCAAGCAGGGAAAGTCCAAACTTTTATATCTCAAGAACCAAAAGAATTCAATTTTTAAAAGGTATAACCAACCGAACAAATAAGATTAAAATATTTTCAAAATAAGAAAGGCCTATATGCCAAAGCTATTTCTCCTGTCTGGCACTTCTGGTGTCGGCAAAACTACTATTGCTTATCGATTATTAGAGGAAATGCCCAATCTTGCCAGGCTGGTAACTTACATTAGCCGAGAACCAAGACCTAATGAAAAAAACGGCGAAGATTATCATTTTATTTCACGCCAAGAATTTGAAAACAAAATCGCTAATGGTGAAATGTTTGAATATGATGAACATTATGGAAATTATTATGGCAATAGCAAAGAAGACCTTGAAAAAATTTGGAAACAAAATAAAATTGCTTTAATCCTACTTGATATTAATGGCGTTAAAACTATTAAAAAAACATTTCCCGAAGCCAAAACAATTTTTATTACTCCAGACAATTTAGAAAACCTTAAACGTAGAATTCGCCAAAGACCAATGACTGATGAAGCTTTTGCCAAGCGTTGTGAACAAATAGAAAAAGAACTTCAAGAATCTGCCAAATTCGACTTCATAATAACTAACAACGAAGGAGAATTAGATAGTACTGTAAAAAAAGTAAAAGAAATTTTGAATGGTTAAGGTAAATTTACATAACTCTTGACAATTTTAGATAATTACATTATACTTTCACTTGAACATAAATAAATTAAAATTACTCGGTTTTGGTCTAAGTTACCAAATAACTAGTCAACCAGTAAACCAGATAACTATAAATATGGCAGAAGAAACAAAAAAAGCTCCAACTGAAGATACTTCAAAAGAAGCTAAAAAAGAAAAAGTAATTGACAGAACTTTCCCTGAAGTTCAACCAGGTGCAGTTGTCAGAGTTCACCAAGAAATTAGTGAAATTAATACTAAAGGTGAAGAAAAAAGAAGAATCCAAATTTACGAGGGAACTGTAATTGCTAGAAAACACGGCAAAGGTGTTAATTCAACAGTAACAGTTTATAAAATGTCAGACGGTATTGGTGTAGAAAAGATTTTTCCATTAAATTCACCAAACGTAAAAGATATTGAATTTGTAAAAAAATACAAAACTAGACGCGCTAAACTTGGCTTTATCAAGGAAAAACATAAAAGACTTAGAGAAATTAAAGACTAAACTTCTTATAAAAAAACTACTCACTCTGTGCGTAGTTTTTTGTTTTTTCAATGAAAATTTATTGTAACAAAAAGAGAGCCTGTTCTCACACAGCTCTCTTTTATATTTTCTTAATTTTCCGTAAAAAGCCTATTGACGATCAACTTAATCAACCAAATCAACTTTATCCCAAAGGGACCACTTCATGGTAAACTTTATGAACTTTATTAACTTTATTAACTTTATGAACTTTATGAACTTTTAACTTTCACTTTACAACTCGCTTAAGGTATTGCCCAGTAATTGACTTCTCTACTTTCGCCACATCCGCTGGCGTACCCTCTGCAACAAGTTCTCCACCCTTATCACCACCACCAGGACCAAGATCGATCACCCAATCACAATTTTTAACTACATCTAAATTATGTTCAATAATCAAAACCGTATTACCTTTGTCAGCCAAACGATTTAAAATATAAAGAAGCCTTTTAATATCATCAAAGTGTAAACCAGTTGTTGGCTCATCAAGAATATATAAAGTTTTGCCAGTTGCGTATCGTGACAATTCTGTAGCCAGTTTAATTCTCTGCGCCTCACCACCAGATAAAGTTGTAGCTGATTGTCCAAGTTTTAAATAACCAAGTCCAACCTCTTCAAGCACAGTTAGTTTTTCATTAAGAATCGGCGTATCGCCAAAAAAGATTTTTGCTTCAGCAATTGTCATGTCTAAAACATCAGCAATATTTTTACCACGATAATGAATTTCTAAAGTTTTTGGATTGTAACGTCTACCTTTACATTCTTGACACTCAACATAAACATCTGGCAAAAATTGCATTTCAATTTTAATTAATCCATCTCCTCCACAAGCTTCACATCGTCCACCCTTAACATTAAAACTAAACCTACCAGCATCATAGCCTTTAATTTTAGCTTCTGGTACTAAAGTGAACAAATCGCGAATATATGTAAACACGCCCGTATAAGTAGCTGGATTTGATCTTGGCGTTCGTCCAATTGGCGATTGGTCAATTGTAATTACTTTATCAACATTTTCTAATCCTTTTATTTCTTTATGTTCAGCTGGTAAATCTTTTGAACGGTAAAAATATCGCGCCAAAGCTTTGGCTAAAATATCTGTCATCAAACTTGATTTTCCACTACCAGAAACTCCAGTAATTGAAACTAGCATTCCCAAAGGAATTTTAATATCAAGATTTTTCAAATTATGCGCTTTGGCACCTTTAATTTCTAAGTATTTACCATTACCTCTTTTGCCTTTCTTTAAAATTTCAATACTTTCTTTACCAGATAAATATTTACCAGTTAATGATTTTGGATTTTTCTTAATCTGATCCAAAGTACCTTGCGCAACAATTTGACCACCGTAAATTCCAGCCCCCGGTCCAACGTCAATTATATGATCAGCATTTTTCATCATATCTTCATCATGCTCCACAACAATTACAGAATTTCCTTTATCTCTTAAATCTTTTAATGTTTTAATTAATTTACTGTTATCGGCTGGATGAAGTCCAATGGATGGTTCGTCCAAAACATAAATAACCTCGGAAAGAGCTGAACCAAGCTGAGTGGCCAAACGAATTCTTTGTGCTTCTCCACCGGAAAGAGTGTTGGACGTTCTACCAAGAGTTAAATAACCAAGTCCAACATTTTCAAGAAAACTGACTCGCCTTTCTACCTCTTTTATAATTGCACCAGCTACTTTGAATTCTAAATTATCAATTGACTCTTTGACAAAAGTAAATTCATTTTTAGGTAATTTTTTTGTATCAAATTTTGCACTTTTCAAAAGTTCAGAAATCATAACTTTTAATTCCAAAACAGAAACTTCTGTATATTCAACAATAGACAAACCACCAACCGTTACTGCTAAACTTTCTTTTTTCAATCTCTTGCCATTACAAAAACTGCAAACGTGTTGACGCATATACTTTTCAACTTCTTTGCGAATATAATCAGAATCAGTTTCTTTGTATTTTTTTTCTAAACCAGGAATAACACCTTCAAAAATCATTTTTTTACTTCCAACTTCATATTCAACATCACCCGTCCCCTCAAGAACCATTTGCAAAGCTCTTTTGCTCAATTTTTCAACTGGCAAATCCAATGAAAATCGGTTTTTCTTGGCCACGGCAGCTAATAATTGCCAAATTGAAGTTTGATTAGAAAATATTTTAGTCCAAGGTTTAATTGCACCTTGAGCTAAAGTTAAACGTGGATTGCTAATTACCAGTTGAGGATCAACTTCCATTCTTGTGCCTAATCCAGTACATTCAGGACAAGCCCCAAAAGGTGAATTAAAAGAAAAACTTCGTAATTCAACTTCTGGTAAATTAATATCACATTTCGGACAAGTATAATATTGACTGAACATAACATCTTCATCTTTGTCTGAACGAAGCATGACAACAATTCCATTACCTAAATCAGCTGAAACTTTAACTGATTCAAAAAGTTGTTCTTTTGTTTCTTTACTTCCATCGAGCAAAACTCGATCAACCACAACTTCGATTGTATGATTTTTTTGTTTATCAATTTCAATATCTTCAATTTCTTCAATATTATAAAGGATGCCATCAAATCTAATTTGATAATAATTGGCCTTGCGAATTTCATCCAAAACTTTTCGGTGAGAACCTTTTTGTTCTCGAATAACTGGAGCTAAAATTGTAACATTAATATTTTTTTCAATTTTCCAAATTTTATCAACAATTTCTTCAACTGTTTGACGAGAAACTTCAGCTCCACATTTTGGACAATGAGGATGACCAATTCGACTAAACATTAATCTAAGTAAATCATAAATTTCTGTAATAGTTCCAACTGTGGAACGAGGATTTTGAGCAGAAAATCTTTGATCAATAGCAATAGCAGGTGACAACCCAGTAATCTGGTCAACATCAGGTTTTTCTTTTACTTCAAGAAACTGCCGAGCATAAGAAGACAAACTCTCGACATAACGTCTTTGCCCTTCAGCATAAATTGTATCAAAAGCTAATGAAGATTTACCTGAGCCAGAAAGTCCTGTAATAACAACCAACTTATTTCTAGGAATGTCAACATTTATATTCTTTAAGTTGTTGACTTTAGCACCTTTAATGGAAATTTTATTAGCCATAAAGAAGTAATTATGTATAGATATACGCTGAGCCGAATTGTATCAAATAAAAATCCTTTTGTAAATAGCCAACAGATATAAATCTCGAATCTATCACAAATTTAAAATAAAAAAACCGCTCCGATATTTATCGAAACGGTCAAAATGTTAATTTGAATCTTTCGTTTTCTTGTTATCTATAATTACCACCAGAAAACTGCCGACCATAATTCATCACTCTTTCATGATAATCAGGGTCTCCAATCGGAATGGGACAAAACAAGAAGTCCAACTTATTGTTACCATCCCTATCGCAGTCACAAATATCCCCCTCACCGTCACCATCTATATCCGACTGATTCATGCCCCACATAGTCGGGCAATTATCCTCTTGATTTAAAATTCCATCACCATCCCAATCGTTGCTGTGAACTCTATGGACTTGATCAAGCCAATCATCCTCACCCTTAATAGCTGGCGCTAGATCACAAACGTCCCCAATACCATCACCATCAAAATCCTCCTGCCCAAGATTCGGATTCCACACACAATTGTCTTCATAATTCAGATAGCCATCACCATCCAAATCATCAAGACTGCACTTACTGGGAGGAGCAATTTCCCGAACAACCTGTTTTTGCAATGTAGAAGAACAGCCACAAACCAAAACCAACAAGACAAACAATGACAACCAAGACTTCATAAGGCACCTCCTGTTGTTGAACCCAAATTGGAATTTTCTTTATAACAAAAAACTATAGCAAATTAATACATTTTTGTCAAGGGTGCGTGGTAATGTGCACACACATATTGCACTTTTCTGCTAAACTTGGGGCATATGACAA
>CAYSUN010000051.1:0-6050 GCA_964434235.1 uncultured Gammaproteobacteria bacterium
ATCTTGGTGGTGGTACTTTTGATATTTCAATTCTTGAGGTAGCTGAAGATACAGTTGAAGTTAAATCAACTAATGGTGATACTCATCTTGGTGGAGATGACTTTGATAAAATTATAATTGATTGGTTGATTGCTGAATTTAAATCTGAAACAGGTGTTAACTTGGGAGCAGATCAAATGGCTTTGCAAAGAGTTAAAGAATCTGCTGAAAAAGCGAAAATTGAGTTATCTACTGCACAAGATACAGAAATTAATCAACCATTTATTGCTCAAGATCCAAGTGGTAATCCAGTTCATTTAGTAAAAAAGATTTCTAGAGCAAAGCTTGAAGAGTTGGTTGGAGATTTAGTTGAAAAAACTTTATTGCCATGCCAAAAAGCACTTGATGATGCTGGTTACAAAATTACAGATGTTGAAGAAGTGATCATGGTTGGTGGTATGACTCGTATGCCTTTGGTTCAAAAAAAGGTAGAAGAGTTTTTTGGCCGAAAACCAAATGTAACAGTAAATCCTGATGAAGTTGTAGCTTTGGGCGCTGCTGTCCAAGCTGGAGTTTTACAGGGAGATGTTAAAGATGTTTTGCTTTTGGATGTAACTCCTCTTTCTGTTGGGCTTGAAACCCTTGGTGGTGTGATGACAAAGTTAATTGAAAGAAATACAACAATTCCAACTTCGAAAACTCAAACTTTTTCAACTGCTGCTGATAGTCAATCAACTGTGGAGATTCATGTTCTTCAAGGTGAACGAGATATGGCGGAAGGCAATAAAACTTTAGGTAGATTTATTCTTGACGGAATCCCACCTGCTCCACGCGGAGTACCACAGGTTGAAGTTAGTTTTGATATTGATGCCAATGGTATTTTGAATGTTAAGGCCAAGGATAAAGCTACTGGTAAAGAGCAAGCAATTACTATTACTGCTTCTTCTGGCTTAAGTAAAGATGAAATTGAAAAAATGAAAAAAGATGCTGAAACTCATGCTGACGAAGACAAGAAAAAGAAGGAGGTGATTGAACTTAAAAATCAAGCTGAGGCAGTTATTTATAACAATGAAAAGATGATGAAAGAATCAGGCGATAAAATTTCTGAAGAAATTAAGACTGAATTAAATGCCAAAGTTGAAGAGCTGAAGAAAGTTAAAGATGGTGATGATATTGAAGCTATTAAGAAAAAATTAGAAGAAATTAATCAAGTAGCAATGAAGGCTGGACAAGCCATGTATCAAGCTCAGCAAGCAACTGCTGGAGCACAAGGGCAAGCTGGCGGTGCTGACACCGGAGCTAATTCTTCAACTGAACAAAAATCAGATGAGCCAAAAGCTGATGATAAAACTCAAGACGCTGATTTTGAAGAGAAAAAATAAACTTAAGATGTTTACCTTGAATCGAAACGATAGTGACTGGTTCAGAGCAGATTTTGAAGAAAAAAAATATGTAAAAATGTTATGCATAAAATGGGAATGTCATGCTGAGCCTGCCTGCCGGCAGGGAGGTTTACCGAAGCACGACATTCCCTAATCCTTAATGAAAACCTATTTTACCTACATATTAAAATGCTCTGATGGAAGCTTTTATACTGGAGTTACCAATGACTTGGATGCCAGATTGTCTGGGCATCAAAGAGGTTTAATTACTACAAGTTATACTTTCTCAAGAAGGCCGGTTAAAATGGTTTACACTCAAGAGTTTTACGATCCCAATGAGGCTATTGCTTTGGAAAAGCAAATTAAGGGTTGGTCTCGGCGTAAGAAGATTGCTTTGATTGAAGGTAGAATTGATGATTTAATATCTATCGCAAATGAAAATAATTATAAAAAATCCATGTCACTCTGAGTTTACCGAAGGGTAAGATGAATTTAGATTATGATTGTCGTGATGTTTGTGTCTGTCATACTGTTCGTGTCTGTCATACTGTTCGTGTCTGTCATGCTGTTCGTGTCTGTCATGCTGTTCGTGTCTGTCATGCTGAGTTTACCGAAGTATGACAATCTAATAAAAATTTAATTTGTAAATGTCGCCCTTCGGTAAACTCAGGGTGACATTTGATGGTTATTAAATTGGTTGTTATTTAAAAAGAAAAGAGCCCAACCTGTGATAAGGTCGAGCTCTAGTGTGTGATGTTGATGTTATTAGAGGCAGATCACGATCTGCCTACCTTGGTAGTCGAAATACACATCAGTTACCCTAAGGGAGTTGAAATCCATTATAGAGTCGCCTTTGCTGGGTAAGACGGGAACATCTTTCGGGAACATTTTATCACTGGCGTTCCATACCTCCACTCTTTTAGCGAGATCGTCGTCGCATTCTGCCGGACGAACCAGTGCAATTAGGACTTTCATATTTTTTCTCCTATATTGTTGGGTCTAAGGTTGACTCTACAAAAAAGATAGGGTAGCTGGGTAATCAGCAAATCTCCTTGCTGGTTGACCGCTAGCTCATACTTTACTCCCTTCTTTTCGCTGAAAGCTGTGACGATATAGCCATTAACCATGCTGATTTCTGACAACTCGTCAAGTACCTTTTTGTTTGTGGGCACACGTACAATGAAAATTGTACCAGCGTTGTCTTCAACTCTATAGCCGTTTTTGGATAGGTACGAAATAGCCTTTGCCTTGGATTGTTTTTCAGCAGAACAGTCACACTTGCACGGAGGGCATTTCTGCGGATTTTCCAAAGCTTCATTGTGATGCTTTGTCATTTCCTCTACAACGCTGTGCATAGTGATTCCACTAGAGGTGTAAAGTTGGATGTTGCCTTCGGAATCACGCAACGTCATTTCGTACACATTTGCTGGCGACTTAGCCGTGATACTCGTGTCGCTACAAATTTTAAATGTCTTGTGTCCGTTACTTCTGACAATTCCATCAGATGATCGGAAAAACCAGAAATCGCCGATTTGCCAGGCCTTGTAGCCAAACTGTCGTGCTGCCTCCTGCGGGGTGATGTTGTTACAGATAGTGTCTTTCTCGGTTTGGTTGTTACTATTACCACACCCACTGATGATCACGATAGCCACGACAAAACAATAGATCCAACGCATGATATCCCCCTGAAAGGTTAAGTTGAAAAAAGAACTGAATTCTTATAATTATATCATATATTTAATATTTTGTCAATTAATCCTTTCACGAAAGGCTGGATTGACCCAGCTGTTCGTGAGCGGACTGGCCAATACTTTGGCTAAATTTACAATTATTTATCATAAAACACGGAACACTAAAACAATAAATCACTTGATCTCCGACGTAAAGTACGGAAGTCCGTATAGCCTATGGCTCGTTAGACATTTAAACATATAATCATAAAAACACTTAATCATAAAAACAAGAAGTCAAGGAAAAGAAAGATCCAAGTAACAAGAAAAATTTAATACTTAATACTTAATACCTGCCTGCCGGTTTACATGCCGGAGGTATGCAGGCAGGCTTAATACTTTTTATCTACTATTTACCTAACACTTACTTTTAACTTTTAACTTTTTATTACTTAACACTTAATACTTATTCACTCTCTGCTTATTACTTAATGAATTTCTTGATTAAGTGATTATATGGTTATATGTTTATATGTATTTAATCGACGGTTACAATTTACTGTATTCAACAGATATTGAAACAAAAGAAGAGTTGATTTCAACTTTGAACAAATATTTTATTTATCGTAAAAAAACAGCAAGAGTTGTTTTTGATGGATTTGATGATTTTGATTTGAGCACAAATAGTGTTCAAGTTGAATATGCCGGTGATGCTGACGAGAGAATTGCAGAAATCCTAAAAGAGTGCGATAATCCGTCATATTATGTTCTTGTAACTTCAGACAAAGAATTAAGGTTTATAGCCAGACAAAAGAAAGTCAAAATAATTCGTTCAGAGGAATTTAATTTTCTCATGCCAACAGTTAAAGCAGTTGAAAGTGGTGAAGAGACAGACTTTTTTCTGACTGATAGCGAAGTTCAAGCACAGTTAAAAGAATTTAATAATTTTAAAAAAGATTAAAAATAATATTGGCAAGTAAAGAAAGCCAAGCCCCGCGTAGAAGCCTAATTTTGGTGGGCGGGAGGGAGATATTCTATGGGTAAAGATTATTATAAAATACTAGGAGTTGAAAAAGGTTCTAGCCAAGATGAAGTTAAGAAAGCTTTTCGTAAACTTGCTCATCAGTATCATCCAGACAAAGCAACTGGTGATGAGGCTAAATTCAAAGAAATTAATGAAGCTTATCAGGTTCTTGGTAATGTTGAAAAAAGAAAGCAGTATGATCAATACGGCTCAACTTTTGATCAACAAGGTGGTTTTGGTGGTGGTATGGGTTGGGAAGATTTTATGAGTCGAGCTCGGTCTGGTGGTGGAGGTGGTATGAATTTTGGTGGAATTGATTTGGGCGATATTTTTGGTGATATCTTTGGTTTTGGTGGTGGTTCTCGTGGTAAAAAACAAAATTATGGTGAAGATATTCAAGTTGATGTTCGAATCAGTTTTAAAGAATTAATTACTGGCGAAAAAAAACAACTAGAATTATATGTGACTGCGCAATGTTCTCATTGTCATGGTGGTTTAGCTGAACCAGGTACGAAGATAAAAACTTGTCCAACTTGTAATGGACAAGGGCGAGTTACGCGTGTTCAGCAAACTATGCTTGGAGCTTTTCAGTCAACTAGCACCTGTCCTGATTGCCAAGGCGAAGGTCAAAAAGCAGAAACCCCATGTACTCGGTGTTCGGGTAAGGGTGTGGAAAAGCAGAAACAAAAAATAGACATAGAAATCCCCGCTGGCATTGAAGATGGTTCGGCTATTAGATTTACCAACAAAGGTAATGCGGGAATGTATGGTGGTCAACCAGGAGATTTATATGTTCGAGTCCACGTAGAAGCTGATAAAAACTTTGAACGAGATGGTAATAATATCATACAAAAATTAAATATTTCTTTTGTTCAAGCTACTTTGGGCGATAAAGTTGACATTAAAACCGTTGATGGCGAAATCAGTTTAAAAATTCCTGCTGGTACTCAGCCAAATGCGCGTTTTCGGGTGCGTGGACGGGGAATTCCTTATCTTCATTCGCCAGGACGAGGTGATTTATATATTGAGATTGGAGTAGAAATTCCTAAAAAGTTAAGCAGAAAACAAAAAAAACTATTAGAAGAATTTGACAATGAATAAATTTTAAAAAATAAAAGAGGCCCTTGCTTATTTGGGTCTCTTTTTTGTTATTTAACGACTAACTTTTATTTGTTTGGCTTCAATTACTGGTTTATTTTTATTGACTGGATCAATGGTTATTGAGACTTGATCATTGATTTTTAAATCAGTTACGTTTAAGTTAACTTCTGTTATAAAATCGCTGATGTCTGCTGGATTATTCAAAGCGAGTTGTTCATTTATTTTAATGTAGTAAATTTTTGTATTTTGGTTTGTGGTAATTGAGTAGCTGGTAGGAAGTTCATTGATAATATCGTCAATAGTTTGTGGTTCAACTTTGATCATTATCGATTGTCCGTCAATGGCAGTTATTGTTCCGTACATTATATTTTCTGGTTGGTCTGGCAAGTTTCTTAAAATTGGTATTGCTCTAACTTTTTCTGCAAAAATTTGAACTGCTTCAGTTTGAGCTTTTTCTATTTTTTCTTGAGCCAGAATATTTTTTCCTAGATGAATGCCAGTCAGTAGACAAATGACGCCTATTAAAACAATTAAGAATACGATAATAGTCCACGTAAAAAAATTATGCATATGTTTGTGTTTAGTTTATAAAATCACTATAACATAAATTGTGAATTAAGTTAAATAATGTTATAATTCCATTAATAATAAAAAAACTATGAAAAACAAAATTATAATATTAAGTTTTTTGCTTATTTTTTCGTTAGCAGGTTCTGGTTTTTTAGTTGAAAAAGCCTTGGCGTGGAGTGAACCTACAGCTACGCCACCAAGTGATAATGTGCCTGCACCAATTAATGTCAGTAGTACTGCACAAGAAAAACAGGGTCCGTTGTCTTTGATGGGGGCCGTGGTAAGTAATAGCTATGGTTTAACAGTTGCAAATGGTACTTCAGG
>CAYSUN010000052.1:0-5281 GCA_964434235.1 uncultured Gammaproteobacteria bacterium
GCTTTGAGCCGGAAAGATAGAAACCACCAGCTGTATAGCTGGTGGTTTTCATTTATTTTCGAGTCACTTTGACAACTTCTTCCAAGGTCGTTTCTCCTGCTAGTACTTTTTCAATGCCAGATTCGCGAAGTCCAATCATTCCCAATCTAACTGCTTCTCTGCGTAATTCCATAGCAGAATAGCCTTGCAAAATACCTTCTTTTAATTCATCACCAATTGTCATCACTTCATATAGAGCAATTCGCCCCTTATAACCGGTATTATTGCATAATTTACAACCTTTACCATGAAACAATTTTGCTTGTTTCGCCAACTCTTCATTGATGCCGAATTCCTGCAATTGGCTTAAATTAACATTCAATGGTTCTTTACAAGCTGGACAAATTTTGCGCACCAACCTTTGAGCCAAGATCAAGTTGACTGCAGACGACACTAGAAATGGTTCAATGCCCATATTGAGCAGTCTATTAACTGTTGATGGAGCATCATTTGTGTGCAAAGTTGAAAGAACAAGATGCCCCGTTAGTGCAGATTGGGTAGCAATTTCAGCTGTTTCAAAATCGCGAATTTCACCCACCATAATGATGTCAGGATCTTGACGAAGAAAAGATCTAAGCGCAGTCGCAAAATTCAAACCAATTGCTTCATTGATATGAACTTGGCAAATACCGTTAACTCTGATTTCGACAGGATCTTCAACTGTTAAAATTTTATCGCTAGGCTTATTCAATTCCATCAATGCGCTGTAAAGTGTAGTGGTTTTTCCTGATCCAGTCGGACCAGTTACTAGAACCATCCCCCAAGGCTGAGAAATAGCTGTTTTAAATTCACGTAACTGAATTTCGTTAAAACCAAGTTTTAGCATGTTTAACTGCAAAGCACTTTTGTCCAGAATTCTCAAGGTAACATTTTCGCCACCAATTGTCGGCAAAACAGAAACTCGGAAATCAATATCTTTGCTTTTACCCAACAGTAATTTAATACGGCCATCTTGAGGTAATCTTCGCTCAGAAATATCCATCTGACTCATAACTTTGATTCTTGAAACAATTGCTGCCTTTCTGTTGCTTGGTGGTCGAGCTGTTTCAACTAATGCACCATCAATTCGATAACGAATTCGAAATGCGTCTTCAAATCCTTCAATATGAATATCAGAAGCTCCTTTACGCACTGCATCTACCAAAATTAGATTAACAAAACGCACAATTTGATCATCCTTACTGTCTTTTTCCAAAGACGATAAATCTATCTGTCCATCTTCCTCTAAAATACGAATATCTGATTCAGAAAAATTGTCATTATCCAAAAGATCTAGGATTGTATCTTCCTTAAGGTCGTCTTGATTGTAGAAATTTCTCAACACTTCTTCAACCTGATCCTGCGAACCTACACAAATTTCAACGTCTTTGAAACCTGTTAAATGCTTAATATAATCCATTAATGAAATAGCGTCTTCTGGATTATTCGTAACAATAGTAATTAAGTCATTTTCTACATTAATTGGAATCAATCCATATCTTTTTGCAACATTGGCTGGAATTATTTTTACAATTTCTTCGGTTAAAGGAACTTTAGTAAGATCAACTGATGGAATTCCAAATTGTTTTGCTAAATGCGCAACATATGACGATGTTTCCGTTAATTGGTCTACTGGTTGTAGATTCCCAGATCCGTCAAGTTCATCCAAATCTATAACATTCTCTAGTTTTGTTAAATCTCCCAAATCTGCTCTTCTGGCTTTTGGAATATCCATTCCATTCTTATCAATTTCTTTTTTACCCATGACATCCTCCAATCTGTATAAAAGTTTTCAACGAACTGCTATGTGATTTAGT
This sequence comes from uncultured Gammaproteobacteria bacterium, assembly GCA_964434235.1. Lineage (GTDB taxonomy): Bacteria > Patescibacteriota > Patescibacteriia > UBA11705 > JABHMO01 > JABMRF01. The sequence continues at coordinate 1,836 of CAYSUN010000052.1, forward strand.
AATTTAACCTATTTTTTTGCTTTTGTAAAGTTGAGCACTTTATTAACAGTATTCTTTTTTATTTGTCATAAATATGTTATAATATTTTTGTAAACAAATAATAAAAACAAAAATAAATGACTGATGTTTTTGTACAACTCGGAGTTATGCTAGGCATAGCTTTGGTGGTTTCGTTTATAATGAAACTATTAAAGCAACCGCTAATCATTGGCTACATAATTACAGGAATAATTGTAGGTCCATCAGTAACTGGCTTAATTCCACACGGAGGGGCACTAGAATCTTTTTCGCACATTGGTGTTGCTTTGCTTTTGTTTATAGTTGGACTTGGTCTTAAACCAAAAGTAATCAAAGACGTTGGCAAAGTTGCCCTTATAACTGGTTTAGCGCAAATAATATTTACCACTATTGGTGGTTTTTTTATTGCCAAAGCATTAGGACTTGATGCGATTGTTTCATTTTATCTTTCCTTAGGTTTTGCTTTATCTAGTACAATCGTTATTCTTCGTTTGCTTTATAACAAAAAAGAGCAAGACACTTTATATGGTAGAATTACGATCGGATTTCTTTTAATTCAGGATTTAGTGGCCATGTTATTTTTTATAATTTTAACTGCGTCACAATCAATAGGTGATGAAAATTGGCTGAACGTAATATTTGCGTTAATGGGTAAAATGGCTTTAGTTGCAATTGGTATTTATATTTTACTTAAATATATTATTCCACACGTTGACAGAATTTTCGCGGAAAACAAGGAAATGCTTTTTATCTTTGCAATTGGAATTTGTTTTACTATCGCTTCTGTTTTTTATAAATTAGGTTTTTCTCTTGAGCTCGGCGCCTTGGCTGCTGGAGTTATACTTTCCGTATCACCATATCAAAGAGAAATTGCTGTTCGAATACAGTCATTAAGAGATTTTTTCTTAATAATATTTTTTGTATTTCTTGGTTCAAACATTCATTTATCAGAAGTCCGTCAATCATATCCATTAATAATAATTTTTTCGTTGTTTGTTTTAATTGGCAATCCGATAATCTTAATTCTTGTAATGCGTTGGTTAAAATATACTTTAAAAACAAGCTTCTATGCTGGTTTAACTGTAAGCCAAATAAGTGAATTTTCTTTAATTATAATTGGCATGGGTGTTTCACTTGGCCAAATTCCAAGTTGGGTTTTAGGTTCAGCCACTATCGTTGGAATTATCACTATTACTGTTTCAACATATTATATTACTTATAATGATAAATTATATAAATTTTTCTACAAACCCTTGCACAAAATTTTCCCTGATCGACAAAGAAAAAAAATTAGCCAGGAAGCTCAAGAAAAATATGAAGTTATTTTATTTGGGTCACATCGCTTAGGTGGTGGGCTTGTCCGGGAATTACAAAAAATGGAAATCAATTATTTAGTTGTTGATCATGATCCAGAAGTAATTAATGCTTTAACAGAAAAAAAAGTGCCAAACCTTTACGGTTCAGCTGATGATCCTGATCTTCTTGAATATCTTCCATTAACAAACACAAAATTAATAATTTCCACAATTCCAGAACTTGACGCAAACATGACTTTAATTTCTACCATAAAAAGAAAACATCCAAGAATAAATTTGCTTTGTATTGCCAATCAAGTTTCAGACGCTAATACATTATACAAAGCTGGAGCAACCTATGTTATCATGCCTCCTTATTTGGGTCGAAGATTTATGATTGACTTGGTAAAAAAGAACAAATTAGATCATAAAAAATACAAAGAAGAACGGAAAAAACACATTTTTGATTTACCTTATATAGACCAAAATATGTTTTTCTAAATTTGACAAACTTTTGATTTTACTGTACATTAACATCGTATGCTAAATATGAATAAATTTCATCATCATTATTTAAGTCAGTGAAGCTGGTTCTAATTTTGTATACAAAAAGAGCCGGCGAAAGCTGGCAATTTTATTTGTTCATTAAATAATCATGGCGGATGTAGCTCAGCTGGTAGAGCGCTGGCTTGTGGAGCCAGATGTCGCGGGTTCAAGCCCCGTCGTTCGCCCCATTAAATTTTTAATAAAATATATGCAATCAGAAATCTTAAAAAAAGCCAAAGGTGTTCGTGATTTTGGGCCAAGTGAAAAAATTGCTAGAGATCAAATTACTAATAAAATCTCTAAAGTTTTTGAGTCCTATGGCTATGATCCAATTGAAACACCAATACTTGAGCGCTATGAATTATTTGCGTCTAAGTTTGGAATTGGGCAAGAGTCTGATGCAATGCGTGAAACTTTTAAATTAAAAGATCAAGGATTGCGAGATTTAGTTTTACGAACAGAATTCACAGTCCCATTTGCTCGTTTTGTTGGTTCTAATTTACAAATAAAAAAACCATTCAAACGATACCAAATTGGGCAAGTTTTTCGTGATGGTCCATTAAAATTAGGTCGTTATAGAGAATTTTGGCAGTGTGACATAGATATCGTAGGTGAAAAAACTGTTACCGCTGATGCTGAAATACTAAGAGTTGCGAATTCAATTTTTAAAAAATTAGATATTGATGTTGAAATCAAAATAAACAATCGTAAAATATTAAATGCTATTTTGACTGACTGTAAAGTGAAAGTAAAGGATCAAGAATCAACAATTGTGGCGATAGATAAATTAGAAAAAATTGGACAAAAAGGTGTTATTGAAGAACTAATAGAAAGAGGTATAAATAAACAAAATGCAGAAAAAATCGTACAAACTTTAAATCTTACCGGAGACAACAATGAACTTGTAAATAGTTTAAATGATAAACTGGGTGACAATGAAGGTTTAGAGGAAATAAAACAAACACTTTCATTACTTAAAGATTTAAACAACATTAAATTTGTTCCAAGCTTAGCTCGCGGATTAGCCTATTACACAGGAAACGTTTTTGAAATTTTTTTATCAGACAATTCAAAGCTTAATTCTTCTTTGGCTGGTGGTGGTCGTTATGACAATATGATTGGTGGTTTTCTGCAAGATAATAATGAATATCCGGCTGTGGGAATAAGTTTTGGGCTAGAAACTATTTTCGATGCTTTAAATTTAAATTCAAAAATAGAAAATAAAAACTGTGTTTCAGATTTACTAATTGCTTTGATGGATGAAGAAAATAATCTTACTGCTCAAAGTTACGCTGATCAATTGCGTCAAAAATCAATTAATACTGAAATGTTTTTACAAACTGGGAAAGTAAGAAAAGCTTTAGATTATGCAAATGCCAAAAACATTAACTGGGTAATAATTTTAGGGGATGATGAAATCAAACAAAACAAATTGATGTTAAGAAACATGAAAACTGGTGAACAAGAATTATTAGAAATTAATAAAGTCATAAATAAAATTACACAAAAATAGCTTTAATAGCTATTTTTTATTTACTTGACAAACTAAAAATTTGTGATTAAATGAAGGTATAATCAATTAAAATA
>CAYSUN010000053.1:0-4264 GCA_964434235.1 uncultured Gammaproteobacteria bacterium
AATACTGCCAACGATATTTTTTTAATTTTTCATATTCTTTCATTTCTTCTTTTGGTAAAACAAAATATTGCATTTCCATTTGTTCAAACTCACGAGTACGAAAAATAAATTGTCGAGCAGTAATTTCATTTCTAAAAGCTTTACCAACTTGGGCAATTCCAAAAGGCACTTTCATTCTATTGGCATCTAAAATGTTTTTAAAATTTACATAAATACCTTGGCAAGTTTCACCTCGAAGATAAGTTGGTTCTTCATCCCACTTGCCAGTAAAATTCCCAAGATTTGATTTTACTAGTAAATTAAAACTTTTAGCTTCAGTAAAATTACTAGAACCACATTTTGGACATTTTATTTTCTTACTATTTTCTTCAAACAGTTTGTTAATTTCTTTTTCAGACATTTTTTCATCAGCTACAATCCCAATTTCTTCCAGTAAATGATCAACTCTTGAGCGGGTATGGCATTTTTTGCATTCAGCTAATGGATCAGAAAAACCACTAACATGTCCACTCGCTTCCCAAACTTTAGGTGACATGAAAATTCCAGAATCAAGACCAACTATCTCAGCTCGATCTTGAACCATGTTTTTCCACCAAGCATGTTGAATATTATTTTTTAATTCCACTCCATAATGACCGTAATCATAAACAGCTGCAAATCCACCATATATTTCAGATGATGGAAAAACAAAACCTCTTCTTTTACAAAAAGCAACAATTGTATCCAATGATTTTTCTTTGTTCATATAGTTAAATTTAGTTTTCAGGAAAAATATCCTAAATAATTTATTAAAAAATCTCGTTCGAACAATCTAAACTTAGTTAAATTGCTAGAACGAGATTTTATTAAACCCGCGGTTCCATCTAGCTTCCTTAACAAGTTATTTATTAAGGCATCTTAATTTATATTCAGTTGGACAATTTAATGTCTAAAGGGTTTCCAATTCCTTCAAATGAATATCAATACTATTATATATAAATTTACCCTTTTTAGTCAATGAAAAAGTGTTCAACCTCTCTTGATAAAGCTGACTTACTGATTTTACCATTGACGATTTCAACTTTTATATTAGGAAAATAAGGCAAAATAATTTCTGGACCATATCGGCGAATCATAAATTGAGTCATGATCGTAGCTTGTCTTGCTTCTGGTCCATGATTAACAAAATAAGTTGGAATTACTACATTATTTGCTACTAATAAATTATTTTCCAATAAAAATTGTCTATAAAGATAAGTTTGAGAATGTAATTCAATATTGTAAAAACTCCAAGGCCCAAAAGTTGTTAAAAGTAAAATCGAACCAACCACAACTGGAATTAATTTAATTTTTACGTTTCGATCAAAAGCTAAATAAACACTTACAAATAAACCAACTATTCCAAACAAAACTGCAGATAAGCGATCAACAGTATAGCCGTATTGATGTATTCTCATAATTACAGCCATAAAATAAACTAACCATAAAGGCAAACAAACAAAAAGTGTTCCTCTTAAATATGTTTTTATTTTTGTAGCAGTATCGGTGATTGGAGTATATTTTAAAATATACGCAAAAACAAGGAGTAAAAATAAAACTGCTAAATAAAAGGCAATTTGATTAGCTGGCCATTGCCAAAAAATCAAAATCTTAGCTGAATAAAGATAAATCATGACAACGTATAAAAAAGTAAAAGGCAATAAAATAACATTAGTTAAAAAATTAAACAATTTATCAATGTAAGTATCTTCTTCTTGGACAGAAAAATCGTTCGGTAAAAGAAAAGCAAAAATCCAAAAACCAAAAGTGCTAACTGCCACAGTTGGCATGTCTCTCATTACCCAATAAGGAATATAAACAGAAAATGAAAAATTAAACATGCTCAAAAAAACGCTCACAAAAGTTATAAATATTCCGGTCATTATTCCAGCAATTATTGTGTTAATCACTAAGCGCTTTATTAAACGCAACAAATCTTCATTTTTAGAATTAAAAGCAAACGGTAAAAATAATGAGATTAAAATAATGCCAAAGAAAGTGAACATTAATTTAAATTCAGAATCTGGATTATATTGATAATAAAAATTAGCGAATATACCACTTCCAACTGCAAGTAAAACTGGTACTTGGCATAAATAAACGCTTATTTTATTACTTCGATTAGTAAGTAACCAAGATAATCCCAAAGATAGAATAGTCAGCAAAATTAAAGTCATAACCAACTCAATTTTCGTTTCAGGTTGCAAAGACTTCACATCCGTAACAAATAATATGCCAGCGCAAAAACTTAAAATTCCTGGTAACCAAAAATTTCTTAAAGTTACAACTATTTTTTTTGCAAAATCCTGTGTTTTAAATTTAAACATATAATATTTAATTATTTATATTATCACCGGCCACAAAACCTGTACTCCAGGCAACTTGCAAATTATAACCACCAGTTGGCCCATCTAAATCCAAAACCTCACCAGCGAGAAATAAATTTGAAACAATTTTTGAACGCATGGTTTTTGGATCAACTTCAGTTAATTTTACTCCCCCAGTTGTAATAATTGCTTTATCAAAACCGTCTAAGTTAATTATATTTAATTCTAGAGCTTTAAGCAATTTTAATAAGGTTTTGCGTTCTTCTTTGGTAATTGAATTTACTTTTTTATTTGGATCAATATTTGAAAGTTTAATAATTACTGGAATTAATTTTTGAGGCAAAAGACTGTCTAAACTGTTTTTAAAATCTTTATTAGTGAAGGTTTGCCAATCTTTTTGAATTCTTTTATCTAATTCTATTTCTGTTAAAGCAGGTTTAAAATCTATTTTTAGTTGAGTAGCACCTTGTTCAAGTATTTGGCCAACTTCTTTGCTCATATCTAAAATTATTGGTCCGCTAAGACCAACATTTGTAAAAATAGCTTCACCAAATCTAGAAATTTTCTTTTTATTATTTTGCCAAATTGAAATATCCACATTTTTTAAGCTTAAACCTTCCAAATCTTTAACAAATTTTTCTGGGCAAATTATAGGTACTAAAGCAGGTGCTAATTTTACAATTTGATGACCAAGTTTTTTTAATAAATTGAAAATTGCTCCGTTTGAGCCAGTTTCTGGATAAGATTTTCCACCTGTACAAATAATATATTCATCAGCTATAATTTCTTTTCCATTTGTTAAAACAATTTTTTCTATTTTCTTTTTTCCAATTATACTTTTAACTTCAGAATTTAATAGTACTTTAACTTTGTTTTCAATTAAATAATCTTTCAAAACCTCGAGAACATCTTGGGACTTGTCTGTATCTGGAAAAATTCTTGCACCTCGTTCAACCTTTGTTTTTAAACCTCGGCTTTCAAAAAAATTAATCACATCCTCAACGCTGAACCGACTTAAAGCTGAAAACATAAATTTTCCATTAACTCCAAACTTTTCCGTAAGATTTCTTGGATTATTTTCAGCATTAGTAATATTGCAACGGCCTTTACCCGTTATAAGCAATTTAACGCCTAAGCGATTATTTTTTTCAACCAAAATTACGTCTGCTCCATTTTCTGCAGATTTTCCAGCTGACATCATTCCAGCTGGTCCGCCTCCAATTACACATACTTTTTTCATATAAAATAGTATAGCAATATTTAGCATAATAATACAGACTTTAAAAAGAAAAGGAGTATTCACATGGTGAACACTCCTTAACGTTGCTAAACTCTAAAGAAAAGATCCTATCTTTTCTTTCCGCTGAAAAAATTCGGCCTTCTCGCTAGGGGTCACTTGCGGACCACCCAAGACCCGAACCCTTTCACGAATTTTACCAATTACTTCCGAGGAGTACCCTTTCCTGACCAATCCTTCATAAAGGGCTTCCTCTGGCAAATACTCTACTGAGAACAAGTACCTTATTGCCTCCGCTCCGAACAGCACCTTAAACCAGTCCTCATCCTTCTCAACCATTTTAAGCAAATCTGCATCGGCGGTGTTTTCGCGGTTCTTAGAGCTCATTCGTTCAACCATATCAACAACTTTGTCATGAATTCGGCAGGCTCTTCCACTCCTACCGATCGGCTCGAGTGAAAGGCTAGCCCTTTTTGAGACTTCCTGTCCACAAATAGCACAAACAATCAGATTCTGGTTCGAATTGCCTTGCTTTCTTCTCATGAAAACCTCCTTGAGGTTAAAAAGAATAACAATAAAATTCCTTAAATTATATCATGTATTTGACATTTTGTCAATACTGTCATAATGGGTATAATAAAGCAAAAGGCACAGGTATAATAGAGAAAGACACTAAACTAAC
>CAYSUN010000054.1:0-3959 GCA_964434235.1 uncultured Gammaproteobacteria bacterium
CTTTATTCCAACTACTTTATTTGTTGATTTACTGTCCAAAGTTGTTGGATAGCCGATGCGAGATAAACGTCAATGTTTGTATAACCACTTGTTTTTTGAAAAAAAATACCAGCGATAATGCTGGTATTTTTTATGGGAAGTTTTAGTTAGTTGGGGTTTCTTTTTTTGTTACTTTTTTGATAGATAAGCCAATTTTACCATTTTCCGGATCAATCTTAATTACTTTTACTCTAACTTTTTGTCCTTCTTTCAAGTATTTATTTATGTCACTGACTCTTTCTTTGTCTGTGATTTCAGAAATATGACACATCCCTTCAGTTCCTGGGAAAATTTCGATGAAAGCTCCGAAGTCCATTAATTTTGTAATTGTTCCAATGTATTCATTACCAAGTTCTGCTTCTCTAGTAATATTTTCAATAATTTCTTTAGCTTTGGCCATGCCTTCAGCTGAGACAGAAGTAATGAAAATTGAACCATCATCTTCAATATCAATTTGAACGCCTGTTTCTTCAATAATGCCATTGATAACTTTTCCACCAGGACCAATAACTGAACGAATCTTATCTGGATTAATTTTAATAGTTTCAATTCTTGGTGCATGAGGAGAAAGTTCTTTTCTTGGTTCGGCAATTGTTTTTTCAATTACATCAATAATTTCATTTAAAGCTGGTCGACTTTGCTTTAGAGCTTGTTCAACTATATCTAAACCAATACCTTCAGTTTTTGTATCCATTTGAATAGCTGTCAAACCATCTCTAGTTCCAGTTACTTTAAAGTCCATTCCCCCATCGCCATCTTCTAAGTCTTGTATATCAGTTAGGATTTTAAAATCATTATGTTTTTCTGAAGAAGCTAAGCCCATAGCAATTCCAGCAACCGGTTTTTTGATTGGAACACCAGCAGCCATTAAGGCCAAAGTTGAACCACAAGTTGAAGCCATTGAACTTGAACCGTTTGATCCTAAAACTTCGGAAACAACTCGGATTGTATATGGGAAATCTTCTTTACTTGGAATCATTGGCCATAAAGCTTTTTCTGCTAATGCACCATGCCCAATATCTCGCCTGCTAGGTCCACGCATAAACGAAGCTTCGCCCACGGAAAATGGAGGAAAATTGTAATGATGCATGTACCGTTTTTTGCCCACAGTTTCCATTTCATCAATAACTTGTTCGTCGCCAGGTGAGCCAAGTGTTACAATAGACAAAACTTGAGTTTCGCCACGATTGAAAAGTCCAGAGCCATGAACTCTTGGTAATAAATCAACTTGAGCTGATAATTCTCTAATATCAGTAAGTTTTCTACCGTCTACTCTTTGTCCCCTTTCAATTAAGGCTTTGGTTATTTGTTCGTCTATAAAACTTTCAAAAAACGATAAAACTTTTTTACGCCTATCTTTTCCAATTTGTTTTTCAACAAGGTAATTTTCAAGAAGTTCTTTTACTTTATAAAGTTCTTCTTTTCTTACCTTTTTGCTTCCTTTTGGAATATTAAATAAATGTTTATCAAGTTCTTTTTCTGCAAGTATTCTACATTCATCTTCTAGTTTTTTTAATTCTTCTAAACTTAATTTTTTATTTTCATCTAATTCTTCCTCAACTTTGTCGTTAATTACTTGTTTTTCTAAGCCAATTTCTTTTCTAATATCGTCAATAAATTTTACAAGTTTTGCACCATGCTTTAATCCAAAAGCAAAAGCCTCAAAAGCAGTTTTTTCATCAACTTCGTTAGCGTTTGCTTCTACCATTAAAACTTTATCTTTTGTAGTTGACAAAGCAAGATCAAGAATAGATTTTTTTCTAGCTTCGTAGGTCGGATTTAAAACCCATTCGTTTTCAATCTTACCTACACGCAAACCAACAAGTGGACCATTAAAAGGAATGTCTGAGATGTGAAGGGCTGTTGACGCTGCAATAATGGCTGGAATATCTGGATCGTTTTCCTCGTCAATCGCCAAAACAGTAACAATTACTTGGATTGCCCTTCTAATTGATTGATCAAACAATGGTCGAAGACCTCTGTCTATCATACGACCAGCTAAAACAGCCTCATCACTTGGTCTGGTTTCTTTTTTTATAAAACGTGATCCTTTAATTCTTCCAGCAGCATACAATTTTTCTGAGTACTCTACCATTAAAGGAAAATAATTAGCATTTTCGTCTGGTGTGTTGTTCATTACAGCTGTCGCCATAACAAAAGTGTCTCCATATTGAACTGTGCAACAGCCATTTGCTTGAAGCGCAAGTTTGCCAGATTTAATTGTTAATTTTTTTCCAGCAAACTCTGTTTCAAAAGTATGTTCTTTTGACATAATTTTCAAGTTGATAAGCAAATTCAAGATCTCCAATTTTAGTTCTTTTTGTTATAAAAAGAGTGGAAATCTGCCAATTTGCTAATCAACTCGGTTATTGTTTAATTGTTAAATTTTTTATTAAAGACACCCCTTACAAATAAATCGCAAGGGGTGCTTATATATTTATTCGTCTTGTTCTTCGTCAGTGTCAACTATTTCTTCGCTTTCTGAATCATCGTCGTCGTTTGTGTCAGCTTCAAGTACTTTTTTTATTTCTTCTTCTCTTTTTGCTTTATTTGTAGGTTTTAATCCAAGTTCTTTAATCAATTTTTCGTAACTGGAATTATTTTCTACTTCAAGATATCGCATTAATCTTCTTCTCTCGCCAACTTTTTTTAGAAGTCCCCTTCTGGATGAATGATCATGCTTGTGCTGTTGTAAGTGTTTTGTTAAATCCTTGATTTCCTCGGACAAAATAGCAATTTGAACCTCAGCAGAACCAGTATCAGTTTCATGAGTTTTGAACTTGGTAATGATTTGCTGCTTTTTTCTTTGTGAAAGCATACTTTCGAATTCCACAGCGTAGTCAAATATTCTATGAATAGACTTAGCTAGCGCCACAGAACCGTTAAATTTATTAGATATTTACTTTGGTATACTAACATAAAAAAAAGATTTTGACAAGACTTTAACGTCGTACGTATTAGTCTTGATTTTTGTAGTATTGTGTCGTACAATATTGCATATGGAAGATATAAATAAGTTAATAAAAAAATATTTGGAGAATTTGGAAACTACGAAAAAAAGAACAGCTAGAACGGTTCGGAATTATGATTTATATTTACGGAGATTTGCCGAATGGTTAAAAGAAAAAAAGATTTATGAAGTTGATAAAATAAAATCTGAACACATAAAAAAATATAGGTTGTATCTTACAAAAATTAAAAATCCAATAAAAAAAATATATTTAAAGTCCAATACTCAGAGTTACCATTTAATTGCGATTAGAGAATTTCTTGATTATTTGAACAATAAGAATATTAAGGTATTGCAAAAAAAAGATGTAAAATTAGATAAAAATGTCAGAAAAAAAATGCAAACGTTAAGTGACTCTGATATAAATAAGTTGTTACAAGCTCCTAAAAAAATTGTTCAAGAAAAAATTATTACTCTCAGGGATTTGTTAATTATTGAACTTCTCTATTCAACTGGGGCTAGAGTTTCAGAAATTGCATTACTTGAATTGTCAGATTTAAACATTAAAAAAGAAGAAATTTGTTTGTCAAAAAGTGGTAAAAAACAAAGAATATTTTCATTAAATAATCAAGCGAAACATTACTTTGTTGAATATTTTAAATATCGGAAGGACAGCAGTCAGTATTTATTTATTGGACACGACAGAGCTAATACAAGTCGAGATGATTTTGGATTGTCGGCTAGAAGTATAGAAAGACTCATTTTGCGTTATGGTCAAATTGTAGGAATTGAACAGCGAGTTACCCCACAAGTGTTAAGAAATACTTACATAGCAAGTCAGTTAAATCTGGGTTTGTCGAAAGAAAAAACAAAAAATGTATTGGGGTTAAGTGTTAAAAATCCTCATGAAAAGCGATTGTTTTAGGCACACACATTTTGCACTTTTTCTAACGCCTCATTTGGAGTTAGG
>CAYSUN010000055.1:0-3270 GCA_964434235.1 uncultured Gammaproteobacteria bacterium
GTTGTCATATGCCCCAAGCTTAGCAGAAAAGTGCAATATGTGTGTGCACATTACCTTTTCACCTTGACAAAATAATAAAAATATGATACACTTTAAAGATTGATGAAGATTATTTTCATTTAACCTTTTTGGAGGGGATACCATGATCGGATTGAGCGTTTCTTTTTGTGTGCGGGATATTGCTAGTGGGAAAGTTTCCATCGATGATGTGGAGAAGATCATTGCGGGGACGTGTGTGTCTACTCCTGAGCATTGGGAGGAGGTGATCAAAAGCTACATGGAGTCTTACTGGTCTTTTGGTGGCCAGGAATCGACTCCTGAGGCTTGCGAACAGATTTGCCGTCAGCTTTTGGCTGAGGGCAAGATCGAACAGCCACGATTGGCTGACCCACCTCGTTGTCCTAGCTTGGCTGGTCGGTCGGCTTGGGTTTCTTCTGAGGCTGAAATCATGTGGGGCTAGCTCTTTTTTAACTTTACCCGGTCCGACAACTGTCGGACCGGCAAGCCTCGACAACTAACTGTCGGGGCTTTTCTTTTTTAAACAAAAATCCGCAACCAGCGGATTTTTGTTTATTTTAATTTTTATATTTTTATTTTTTTAAGTTATACTTTTAAAATTTTTCACTACGCATTTACTTTATGAACTTTATAACTTTCAAACTTTATAACTCTTTACGACGCATCTCTCATTATATCCCAATCGTTTTTAATCGCGAAAGTTAATAGTTCTTGGTCTGGATTTACAGCGCAAGGATATTTTACTTCTGATAAAAATGGAATATCTGAATGGCTATCTGCGTAAGCAAAACTTTTAGCTAAATCAATCTGAGCGTGATCAGCAAAAGATTTTACCAAGTCTGCTTTTTTTTGTTTATAACAAAGACAAGGTGTTTCACCTGTATAGCAATGATGTGTTGTTTGTAATTTTGTATCTAAACTGGTCGTAGCTTTGACGAAATTCTTGAATTGTTTAGATAGTGGATGAATTACTTCTGAAACTAAAATTATTTTATGACCAGCTTCCGCGTGATCTTTTAGAAGTGGATAAAAACCATATTGAATTCGGTGGAGCATTTTTTTAGCAAAGGCTTCGTGAACATAATAATCAAGATCGCCAAGATCCCAACCGTGCAAAGTTAAAAGTGATTTTTTCATCAGGTCAGTATGTTCTATTTTGCCTATCTTTTCCATGAATAGCCAGTAAAATATTTTGTAAGCTTCTTTGTAATCCATTTTATGTAAATGAAGCAAATAAACAATTAAATCTTTTTGGGAAAGTCCATTATAAATAGTGTGATCAATATCTACGAAAACGCCAACGTCTTTTCTTTTTTGTCGGTACAATGGCGGAATACATCTTTGGGGCAAGTTGGCGACTATTTCCTGTTCCATTTTATCTCGAAGTTGACGAACTTTTTTTCTGTCATCGAGAGCATCGTTTAAACTTGGTTTTAGAGCTCGGCAAAAATTTACAATTATTGTTCCAGGGTGAGCACTGCCTTCTTCTGGTAAAACATTTTCAGCATTAATAATAGAAAAAGGAATAATTGGGATATGGCTTTGTAAACTGATTCGTGAAGTGCCAGTATGAAAATAATGAAGAATGTGCATTTTTTCAATGTGACCTTCCGGAAATATAATTAAACTGCAACCATTTTTTAAATGTTCAACTGCTTTGCGAATAGCTTCAGCTGGTGAATTTGCGTGACTGTACTTTTGTAAATCAATTTCATCTCTAGCCACGTCAATAGATTGCATTTTTCTAAGCCAAGGTTTAAGAATAGCTGGAAAGGCATCATGAGGCATGGTAAATAAAATTGTTTTTGGGCCAAGAATGGCAAAAAGCAAGAAGCCGTCCATTTCACTGGAATGATTGCCAGCGTAAATAGCTGGTCCATTAATAATTTCTTGAGCATTTTTTAATTTGTATTTTATACCGTTTAAATCAAATGTAGTTCTGGTAATCCAACAAGCAACTGTCCGCCACAAGTTTGCGCGATTTTCTTTTTTGTAAAATTTTTCAATAATCAAAACAAAAGGAAGCAAAACAAAAGTTAGAATTGCTAAATCAACTTTAAGAAGTAGGCCGTGGAAGCGACCTAATTTTTCGTACATTTGTTTTGTCATAATTTCAATTAATATTATACAACAAAAAAAGGTAAAAGTGAAAAAATAATTACGAATGGGGATAAAAACTAATTACAAATTACGAATTGGCTACGAATTTACTTATTACAAATTACCAATTGGCTACTAATCTACGAAATTACAAATTACGAATTGATTGACAAAGAAATTGTTTTTGCTAATATAATCCAATGGTTCTTTAAATCTAGTCCGTTCTTTCAAGGGAGGAAAGCATGAATTATAAATTAAACGTTTGGCAGAAATTTTTGGTTTTTTTGCGAGGAAAGGAAATCCTTAGTGTTTTGATGATATTGTTGTTGTTTGATTTATGGTGCGCGTTGATTGTAACACCGAATTCATTTATCAAAGAGTCTTATCTTGGTGACCCGTTATCGTTTTTGGCATTGCTTGTATCATTGGGAATCTTGTTTTATGGCGGACTGAGAATATTAACTCGTAATATTCAAAAGCCGTATTTTTCATTTGAACCGTTTAGATTTTTGTTAATTGATTTGGAGAAAAATAAAGTTTTGGCTGAAGGACCTGCTTTTTTTGTGAAAAAATGGCAAAGGTGTCTTAACGTTAAACTTTCTTATGAATGGCAAGAAAAAAGAAGTGTTGATAATTGTTGTCAGTTCAAAACAATAATTAAGGGTTTGCAAGTTGTTTTGAATTTTAATTTTTGTGTTAATTTTTTATCTGAAACAAATTGGCAAGCGTTGTACGATTGGTGCTTAAATAATGGCGGATTACCTGAAAATATTATTGATCCATTATCTTTTTCAAAATCAAATTCGCAAAAAATGATTTGTCCTGATTTGGTAATGTGTTCTCTTTGTAATAAAGCATTGGAAAAAAGTCGTTCTGAAATTGAACGAATTTTAGCTGAGTGGGTTGTGTCAGATTTAAGTAAGGTCACTCAAGCTGAGTATAAGGAAGTACTTTGTAACTTGATTGATACTTCATCGTTAAAGTTTGCTGACGTTGAAAGTGTAGAAATCACGATTGTTAAGTAAACTTTCAAAGAAAAGGTCAATTTAATAAGTAAGTCTCAGTTAAATAGCTGAGGCTTTTTTTTGTGTATAAATTGTTTTAGGCAAGGACATATGGCGGTTTTATTAATTAGTAATCATAAAGCATTTC
>CAYSUN010000056.1:0-3111 GCA_964434235.1 uncultured Gammaproteobacteria bacterium
AAATTTAGTATAAATCATTAATATTTTACTGTCCAAAGATGTTAAAGAGCCTATTTAAACTTGACATTTTTTTATATATTGTTATAATATGCATGACACTTGTGAGGACTTTGGTCCTCTAGCGGTTAATACATAAACTGCAGACGGGTGTCTTTTTTATTAATCATTTTCTAAATTACCACTATAAAATTTTTTAATTACATTACCATTAGTATCTTTGAAAATCTTCCACGAAGGATAAACACTCCAAAAAACTGGGTTACTTCCAACGATTTGTTTAATAACAATTTTAAAACGTATATTATGCTCAATCAAGATGCAAACAAAAACATAGTAACACACTCTTTTCATCTTTTTCTTCCATTTAGAATTTGTTTTCTGACGAACCAACATATTTCTTTCATCATATTCTTGCAAGGTCTGACTCAGTTTAATAATACTAACTACTTTAGGAAGTAATCTTAATCTAATATATTGATCTTCAATTGACCGTCCCCTATTCCATGTTTTAGTTAATAAATGTTCAAATCCCTCCCGATTAAAATGTACATCTGTTTTTAAATATGGACAGTACACTTTATCAATACTATCAAAATATTTTTTTGTTTCCTTTTTAACTTCTTCAAATCTATTACTCAATAACTTCATATAGCTTAATTCATAATTCTTTATTCGTAATTCATTACTTTTCTAACAGAAAAGTTACTGGTCCATCATTTTCTAACTTAACTTTCATATAAGCTCCAAACTGTCCCGTAGCTACTGTTACACCTTTATCTTTTAAGGTTTGCACAAATCGTTCGTAAAGTTCTTTGGCTCGAAACGGCTCTGCGGCCGCAAAAAAATCTGGACGTCTTCCCCTTTCACACGCTCCGCAAAGCGTGAATTGAGACACAACTAAAGCTTCACCGCCAACATCAATCAACGATTTATCAAAACATTTTTCGCCTTCTTCAAAAATACGCATATTTACAATCTTATCAGTTAACCACTCAATTTCTTCGCCAATATCATTTTTACCAATACCAAGAAACAACAAAACACCTTTGCTAATTTGCCCGACAATTTCTTTTTCAACTTCAACTGAAGCTGAATTTACTCTTTGTAATAATACTTTCATACAAATAAAAAAGACTAAGTTTTCTTAGTCTTGGGACCCATCACCATTAGCAAACTTTAAAGGCCTGCCAGCCGAAGCCTTGGCGAAGGGTGGTTCCACCCAAGTTCTCTCGGTTACTAATTACTGATCTGCCACTAATTTACTAATTTTACTAATTTATAAAAATAAGTAAATTTGGAAATAATTGCCCAAAGAAGACAATTTTGTTGTAATTATTAACCTGAAGCACTTAATTAATTTAATTGTTCTCACAAGCTTAGCTAAAACTTTTAAGTATTAAACCCAAACTGTCTAGGACAGAAGGTAGTTAATTGGTAGTTAACTCAATCACTTGTAATTAATATAAGTATATCATTATGTTTAATTTAGTCAATTAGTTTCTTGGCTAAATAAAAAACCACCCTTTGACAATGCTCAGGGTGATTGTGATTAAAGTCTAAAGAATGAAGCAATCAAGACAAAGACAGTTCGGTAAAAAAATGAACTCCCTTGCTACGTCTATAGGTAAATTAAACCTACAACTATCAACGCCAAGAAATTTAGCAATCTCTTCATCGGTTCTAATTTTACCGTCAGGACCAAGCGCAACTAAATCATTCTTCTCTCTGTTGGCTTTTCCCCACGGACAAACATTGACCAATTTGGGGCTTGAAATTCTAGCGTGAACTTCTCTAAGTCCAACTGCTTTTAATTTCGGTAACAAATCACCAGCAGTTTGTGTGCCACGAACAATAGAGTCATCATAAAAAGCTACAACTTTATCTCTGTAATTTTCTTCCAAAATTGGCAGTAGCTTTTTCAAGGCCTCAAGTTTCCTTCTTTCCCGATTGACCTCTGTAAAACTTCTACCAGAATAAGGATACTTACACAAAATCTCATCGTAGAATGGAATTTTTGCTCCAGGATTTTTTATTGCATTTCGAATGTACTCTTGATGAGCACCAATTGCGTGAAAACGTCCCGAGTCAGGCACGGGAATTATCACGTCCGGAAAAAATCCTTGTTCAATATCCCCCCTTGCTAATGTTGCTCCTAATCGACGCCTTGCTTGAGCTGCAGATAATCCATCCATAACAGCACCAGGATTACTGGTATAAATCCACTTAAACGAACATGGCTGAGATTCCTGCGGTGTGTTTAATTCAGTTTTTCCAAGTACTCTGCAAATACCGTTTTCAAGTACAACTACTTCTCCTGGTTGAAGCTCTGTTTTTAAAACAAAACCTTGATTATGGATTCCACAAGAATCTGAAACTGCTACTATTGAACCATCTTTTTCTCCGATTATAACTGATTCGTGAGCATCATGGCCCCTTGCTATATAGATTCTACTCATTGTAAGTATCGCTATAGCATAAGAGCCTCTCATTATATTAGCCATATGATTAATGCCATTCATAAAGTTCCAGTCTTCATCTTTCTCACAATCCCAAGTTGCATCAACAATCAGCTGAGCCAAAAGAAAAGCATCATCATCTCTTTCAAAAACTCTTTTTTGCCCAATAAAATAACTAAGCAATTCTTCTCTATTGCTGACCCTACCAGCAAAACAAATTGCAAAAGGAGGAAAACAAGATGATTTTGCAAAATACGGTTCACGAACACTTGAGCTAATGTGTCCAATCCCCAAAGGGCCCGTAAAACCAACTAAATCATTTACAAAGGTTTCCCGCAATAAACCTCTATGTGTTCTAAGTAAAAACTCACCAACATCATCAACAGTAACTAAGCCTGCATATTGCTGACCAAGGTGTTGGTGATAAAAAGTTGTCCAAAATAGATCCTGAACAAAAGCTTGGTTCCTTTCTGTATCAGTACTACCCAAACAATAAGAACTAGGATCAATACTCATTGCCACAATTCCGCTCATAGAAGCCTCCAGTTTTGTAAAAAGAACAGCCACAGGACAAGTTAATTTTAGCCTCAGCTCATAAAATTGTCAACCGCGAAGGTATCCCCGATGACAAGCATCGGGGCTTCTCATTTTTTTA
>CAYSUN010000057.1:0-2832 GCA_964434235.1 uncultured Gammaproteobacteria bacterium
TTAACCTTGTTACCCTTATTTTATCAAAGTGTTACCCCTTATGGTTAACTAGACAGGGCTACTTTATTGAAAAAGAAAAGAGCCTCAAGTTTGACTTAAGACTCTTCGATGAAGAAAATACTGCAGATTTAGGTAGGAAATTGGAAACTAGGAGCGGAAGTGCGAAGAGCGGGACTCGAACCCGCAAGAGCAATAGCCCACAAGGACCTAAACCTTGCGTGTCTACCAGTTCCACCATCCTCGCATTTAGTTAACAAGAAAATGAATAAAAGAGTGCCTAGAGAGGGACTCGAACCCTCACGCCAATACAGGCAGGGGATTTTAAGTCCCCAGCGTCTACCAATTCCGCCATCCAGGCATTAGAAAAAATAATTAAAAAGAACGATTGAAAGAATATATTAGCAAAAATTAAATAGCTTGTCAATACTTGAAATATTTAATTATCTAAATTTAGATAAAATATAATAGGCTATCGCCCCAAAGGCGACCGTAACGTTCAGGCTTTTCTTTTGGCCAAGCATCGGTAATTGAATAATTTTATCACACATTTTAAGTGTTGATTTAGAAATTCCATTAACTTCATTTCCAAGTATGATTAAAATTTTGGTTGTTGGTTGCCATTTATTGTAAAAAATACTTTGATTTTTAGTTTCTTCTAAAGCAATAATTTCATAACCAAGTTTTTTGTATTTTTTTATTATTGGAGAAATTGTTTTAGTTTTTTCCCAGGGAACAGTTTTGTCTGCACCTAAAGCAGTTTTTGATAATCGAACGGGTTGTTCTTTTGGTGAAGCTGTATAACTGGATAAATATAATTTCTGTGCACCGATGGCATCACAAGTTCGAAAAATTGAACCCACATTATATAAACTTCTGATTTTGTGAGCAATGACAACAATTTGGTAGTTATTTGGTTTTTGCATAATTTTCCTGTAAAATAATATATAAGAGATTGATTTTATTCTTTCTAAATTAACATAACAAAAAAGAAGCTAAAAACCAAGTATGATTGAAAGTAATGAAAAAACAATCAAAGATCAAGAAGATGACGCCAGAGTAGTTTCAGCAGATTTAGATAATGGTGAAGATGTTTTTGATTCAACCTTAAGACCAAAAAGTTTGAAAAATTTTGTGGGTCAAGATTTGATTAAAGAAAATTTAAATATATTCATGGAAGCGGCGCGTCTTCGAAGCGAACCGATTGAGCATGTTCTTTTGTTTGGGCCACCAGGGTTAGGCAAAACTACTTTAGCTCATATTATTGCTAATGAAATGGGGGCTAATATGCGAGTAACAACCGGTCCAGCCATTGAAAAAAGTGGTGATCTTGCTGCTATATTAAGCAACCTTGAAGATGGTGATATATTATTTATTGATGAAATTCATAGATTAAATAGAACTGTTGAAGAAATTTTATATTCAGCTATGGAAGATTTTGTTTTGGATATTGTTATTGGCAAAGGCCCTTCAGCCAAAACATTGAGGATTGATTTACCTAAGTTCACTTTAATTGGAGCGACAACAAAAATTTCTAAATTATCATCGCCTCTTCGCGACCGTTTTGGAAATTCTTTTCATTTAGAATTTTATAATGACAATCACATAGATCAAATTATTAAAAGGTCGGCTAATATTTTAAATGTTAACTTTGCCGAAGATTGTTCGCTTGCAATAGCGCAAAGAGCTAGAAAAACACCTCGAATTGCTAATCGTATTTTGAAACGCACAAGAGATTATGCAGAAGTAAAAAATAATGGGCAAATTACAACTGACATTGTTGAACAAACTTTAAAACTTTTAAATGTGGATAATTTGGGATTGGATAATGTTGATCGAAAAATTTTACTAACAATAATTGAAAAGTTTGAAGGAGGTCCAGTTGGGTTAAATACAATTTCTGCAGCAACTTCAGAGGAAATGGATGCGATTGAAGATGTTTATGAACCATATCTTTTGCAATTAGGTTTTCTAAATCGAACAAATCGTGGTAGAATAGTAACAGAAGAAGCTTACAAACATTTAGGTAAACAGGTGAAAAAAATAAGTAGTGAGTAATGAGTTGAAAATTATAAAATACCACTTATAATTTATAACCATTTTCCTTTACCTTTTCTCTATGGAAATTCCAATGTCAATATTTTTGTTTCTTTACTTGATTTACATTTTGATTTTTTTATTTTTTAGTTTTTTCAATTTGTATCACATGCTTAGGTTTGGTTTTGTAAGTTTTTGGGCTTATGTCATTACGATTGGTTATATTATAATAACTTTATTGGCTCTGTTTGTTAGTTATTATTATATTTCTCAAATTGATTGGCAGGGCACAAGCCTTGAATTATATAACGCAACTCCAGGAGGAGCATTTTTCTAAATATATGTATAGTCGAACTCATTTTCCAAATCAAAAACCGAATGAACATATTTTAATGTTTTTAAGAAGACATTGGATTGAAGTAGTAAAAATAATTTCAACCAATATTCTTTTGGCTTGTATACCAGCAATTTTTTTTGTAATTTATTACAATTATACTGGATTTGTCGTTACCCCAGTGATTCTTGCTCTTGCCACTTTGCTTGGTAGTGCTTTTTATCTGTTTATTGTACTTTATGCTTTTACTAATTTTGTAGATTATTATTTAGATGTTTGGATAGTCACTAATCAGCGAGTTATTAATATTGAGCAAAAGGGGCTTTTCTCTAGAATCGTTTCTGAAAAAGATTTAGGTAAAATGCAAGACATTACTTCTGAAGTTGATGGTTTTTTTGCCACCCTGCTCAACTATGGAGATGTGCACATTCAAACGGCTGGAGAAACTGAAAGATTTATTTTTA
>CAYSUN010000058.1:0-2739 GCA_964434235.1 uncultured Gammaproteobacteria bacterium
AATTAGCTGATTGTTAATTCATTGTAGTGATGTGATATAGCTTATGTTATACGTTGTGGCTACGCCAATTGGTAATTTAGGCGATATAACGCTTCGTGCAATTGAAACATTAAAACAAGTGGATGTTATTCTTTGTGAAGATACTCGCCAAACAAGAAAACTTGTAGAGCATTTTGATTTACAAAAAAATTTAATTAGTTTGCACCAGCATAGTTCAGAAGAAAAAATTGATAGACTTCTTAGAGAATATACCAATATTGCTTATGCTAGTGATGCTGGAACGCCAGGGATTTCTGATCCTGGAGGAAAATTAGTTAAACATGCAATTGAAGCAGGTCATGAAGTTGTGCCAATTCCTGGAGTAAGTGCAGTTATTACAGCGTTGTCAGTTTCTGGTTTCCCAATTGATAAATTTTTATTTTTAGGATTTATTCCTCACAAGGGTAGAAATAAATTTTATAAATTAATAAATGAATCAAAACAAGCAGTTTGTTTTTACGAATCACCACATAGAATTGAAAAAACAATTGAGCAATTAAAAGTAGAACTTGAACCTGATCGGCAAGTAGTTATTGCTCGAGAACTAACAAAAAAATTTGAAACAATTTATCGAGGTACAATTGCTGAAATTGCTAATGAAGTCAAAATCAAAGGTGAATTTACAATTGTTGTTGCAGGAAATAAATAAAAGGTTAAAGGGCAAAGTTAAAAGTACGAAAAATAAAAGTAATAAGTAAATTACAATAAATATATGAAAAAATTCTATATAACAACACCGATTTATTATGTAAATGACAAACCTCATATTGGACATGCGTATACTACAATTGTGTCTGATGTTTTGGCTCGTTATTATCGTTTTAGATTGGGTGATAATAATGTTTTCTTTTTAACCGGAACTGATGAACACGGTTTGAAAATTGCACAAAGTGCAGAAAAGTTAAATAAAACTCCTCAAGTGTTTTGTGATGAAGTTTCTGCTGAATTTAAATCGTCTTGGGATAATTTAAATATTAGTTATAATGATTTTATTAGGACAACGGAAAATCGACATGAATCAGTTGTTCAAGAAGTTTTAACAAAACTAAAGACGGCAAAAACGCCAAAAGGTAATGATGTTATTTTTAAAGATACATATGAAGGTTTGTATTGTGTCGGTTGCGAAGCTTATAAAAAAGAAGAAGATTTAGTTGATGGTAAATGTCCTGATCACAACAAAGAACCACAAAAATTATCAGAACAAAATTGGTATTTTAGGTTGTCTGATTATGCAGAAGTTTTAACAAACAAAATTAAGTCTGATGAAATAAAAATTTTGCCAGCTGACAAAAAGAAAGAAGTTCTAAGTTTTATCGAGCAAGGATTAGAAGATATTGCCATGAGTCGAGCTAATGTTGAGTGGGGAATCCCATTACCATTTGATCAATCACAAACAACTTATGTTTGGGTGGATGCGCTCATAAATTATATTTCAGCACTTGGTTATCCTAAATCAGAAAATTATAAAAAGTTTTGGCCAGCTGATGTGCATTTATTAGCCAAAGATATTCTAAAATTTCATTGTATTATTTGGCCAGCTATGCTTTTGGCCGCTGATATTGAATTACCAAAAGAACTTTTTGTACATGGCTTTTTTACGCTTGACGGCAAAAAAATGAGCAAAACTTTGGGTAATGTAATTGATCCAAATGATTTAGTTAAAGAATTTGGAGTTGACGCTGCTCGTTATCTTATTATTTCTCAGTTTGTTTTTGGTCAAGATGGTGATGTGAAAGTTGAAGAGTTCCCAATTAAATATAATTCAGATCTTGCTAATGGTATTGGCAACTTAGTTAGTCGTGTGCTCAGTATGACTGAAAAATATTGCGGAAGTTTAGTGCCAGATAAAAGTTGGAATGCGGAAATTGATTTGCAAGGTGTTTGGACTAATCTAGAAAAGAATTATACAGAATATAAAATTTTTGAAAATTTAAAAGATGTTTGGAGTGTAATTACTTGGTGCGATCATTATATTGATAAAACAAAACCGTGGACTTTAGTCAAAGAAGGTAAACAAACTGAACTTGAACAAGTGCTTTATAATCTTTTAGAAATAATTAGACATTTGGGTTGGCTTTTGAAAACAATTTTACCAGTAGCTTCAGCGGAAATTTTAAGACGGCTTGGTGAAGGAGAATTAACTTATGAGGAAGCTATAAAAATTGGACGAATAAAACCTGGCACAAAAGTTGACAAAGGTGAGCCGTTATTTTTGAGAAAGTAATTTATTTAAAGTATCCAGTAAACCATTAAACTAGTTAACCAGTAAACTATTATGATAGATACTCATTCTCATGTAAATTTTGTTGCTTATAAGGATGATGAAAAAGAGGTGATTGAAAGAGCATTAGCCAAGAATATTGCGATGATTAATGTTGGTTCTCAATTTTCAACTAGTCATAGAGCAGTAGAAATTGCGCAAAAACATAACAGAGTTTTTGCAGCCGTTGGTTTGCACCCCATTCAATTGCAGGATCTTAATGTTGCGGAAGAAGGCGTGAATTTTCAAACTAGAAAAGAAGAATTTAATTATGAAGCTTATCGGGAACTGGCCAGCCAAGATGGAGTGGTCGCTATTGGTGAAACTGGTTTAGATTATTTTCATGTTTACGATGAATCAAGGCTACATTATATTATTGATGAACAAAAACAAGTTTTTAGTAAACATATTGATTTAGCGAATGAATTGGATTTACCAGT
>CAYSUN010000059.1:0-2393 GCA_964434235.1 uncultured Gammaproteobacteria bacterium
GAAAGTCCAATCCCCATTGTTTGCGATAATTGCTCTGCAAAACCATCATCTTCCGTGGCAGAAAAAAGCATCAATTCAGCCATTAGATCCTCCTTGGCTAAGGTAAAAAACTGTTAACGAACAATAAAATATTTTATTCAATTAAACCTTTAACAACTAAAACTCTTTTTTCTCCACCAAGCATCATGTTTTCTTTTTCTAAACTTTCCAATTCTTCATCATAAGGTCGAAAAGTCGAGCCGTCTTCCTTGTTTGGCAAATCATGAATCGCTTCCTGCAAAACTTTATATTTATATTTATAAGCCTCTCCGTTTCTGGTCCCAACATCATTAGTTATAAATTCATTTCGATCATAACCACGAATCACTACAAAATGATAAAGTGGCCCATCACCAGTAAAATTAGGATTATCAAGCAGTCTACCTAAGGTTGGCGCTAAAATCAAATTTCCTTTTAATAAATTTTTTTTAATATTATCAACTGACACATCTTCTGAAATTTCTACTTCTAAATTAAAATAATCCTCAGCGATTTTTCGCACTTCATTTAAATTTGTGTCTGAATATAGACCAAACGTTTCTTGTTCCCAATCAACTAAAAGTAAAATTTCTTGATCCATTAACGCATTATTTAATTCTTTTCCAGTAAAATAATAATACGCTTGAATCAAAGCTGCTTCTTCACAAGCTTCCTGATATGGTAATTCCCAATTTGAATCCGGTGCTTGCGAAGCAAAATCAACATCTAATAAATAGGTGGCTGGAAAATCCTGATTTTCTTCTTTAATCACAACTGGCTCAACAGTATCAACTATTTCATCACCAATTAAAATGTTTTCTTCAACTTGTTCCAAAATTTGTTCTTCAATATTAAGACCATTATCAATCTTTTTATTGACACAACTGGCAACAGAAATTATAATAAACACAGCTAAAAAAATTCGTTTCATATATTTGTTTTACACATACAGCAAACCAAATTTAGAGCCACTTGTCAATCATCTGGGAAAAAAACGCTTGACAAAGTTAATTAATTTTTATAAACTATATACCAGCTAATCAAGCTAATTTAACTAATATTAATTTTAACTAAATTTAGCAATATATGGCACATAAAAAAGCGGGTGGTAGTACCTCAAACCTGCGAGACTCAAATGCTCAACGTTTAGGTGTTAAGAGATACGCAGGTCAAACAGTTAAAGCTGGCAACATTATTGTTCGCCAAAGAGGAACTAAGATTCACCCAGGTGAAAACATCATGAAAGGTAAAGATGACACTCTATTTGCAACTTCTGCAGGGATTGTTAAATTTACAAAAAGAAAGCTTAAATCATTTACTGGTAAATTACAAAAAAGAAATTTTGTTCACATTTCTCCAGAAAAAAAATAAGCTCTTATATAAAAATAGACGGAACTGTGGTTCCGCCTTTTTTTGTTTTAGTTAAAACAAGTTAATTCAGTAAACCAAATTTCTCCCTCCCCAACTGAATCTACCAAACTAGGATTATAAATCTGAAAATCATAATTACACTGAACTTGGGCTAAACTTGGATCAAAACAAGACCACTCGTCAGGAAAAGTACATGCACAATTAAAATCTATCCAAGGCTGTCCACGTAAACAAATTTCTTCAAGACTCGTTTGCATAAAAGCAATTGAACCACTTACTTGGCCAGTAGCACCATACCAAACATAAGCTTTCATTTGTTCTGGACAAATAACAGTACATTCAATCAGAGAATCATCAGTAATTGGCAATTCATCTTCAATTTCTAGACAAGCTCCATTTTCACAAATGCTATTTTCCGAACACAAATAACCTTCATCAATTTGTCCGTCACAATTATTATCTATTCCATCACAAATTTCATCTTTACCTGGATTAATTTGATTATTATCATCATCGCAATCATTTATTTCTAACCAATAACCATCATTATCTAAATCATGATTAATAGTTAATTCATATTGACCGGAACCAGCAGATGAATCATTTAAACATTGTTGACTTTGTTCAGTTGTAATCATAACATCAAAACCAGCAATACTCTCCATGAAAATTTGTACATCATCAACCAAGACAACCGGAAGTAAACTATAACCCATATCAATTAATAACTGCTCAGATTCAAAGTCATGCAAAACGCCATGATTATCCACTACAAAAACTTGATTTTCACCATAGGCTGGCACGGAAAAACTTGGTTTAACAATTGTGCCATGGCGTAAATACAATAATCCGCCGTCAGCATAATGCGAAAAATAATTTAGTTCAGCACTAGCAAAATCTAAATCTTGAACTACACCCGGAACATTCCAAGTATTAAATGCTAAAACTGTCGCAAATTGATAAACAGTTCCACCGCCAGATTCAAAGGTTTGTTTTTCTAACAT
>CAYSUN010000060.1:0-2388 GCA_964434235.1 uncultured Gammaproteobacteria bacterium
CGCCGAGTGCCAATCGTCGGAGATTTGACAGTTGAAGGAGTGCACGAACTCCTAACTTTCTAAATAAATTAATAAAGTGTACGTGAAATTTGCGTGCACTTTTTTGTTATTAAAATATGATTGACAAAACCTTTTTACTATGATAATTTTTACTATTAATGTTCATTCCAGCGTAAGAGGGAAAAAATGATTGATATAAAAAGAAAAATTTCTTTAGCCATTTTAGAAGGAAAGAAAAGAGCATTTTTTCGATGCCCAAATGGAGTAGTGCCAAATTTATTACAAGCGAGGATTGTTTGGCCAAAAGCTGTTTTGGTGGCTGTGCCGAGTAAGGATTCATCAGAAGGTAAGGCTTATTATATTTGTTTTGATATAGAAAATTTTCATGGAGATGTATGTTGTAAAGATAAGTTAATCATAGTTTGGGAGTAATTATTTCTCAGGAGGACTATCAGCAATGTTACAATCATATAATGTTGAGTCTAATCCTCAACCAGCACCGTTCGATCAATAAAAATAGCTGTTTTGAAAATCTCAAGACAGCTTTTTCTTTTGACTTTTAGCCCTAAATTTAGTAAGCTTTAAGTGAATATATGTCTATAAATGAACAAGAAAACAATGTTTGTTGTAGAAATGTGACGATTATCGCTCGCTATGTTGAGAAAGTTCTTGGTAGCGATAGTTTGTTGTTGGACGGATTGCCATATTCAATTGAATATTTAAAAGATGAACACAATTGGATTCCACTTTCTGTTTATGTGCAATTAGTTGAACGAGCAGTTGAATTACTCAAAGACAATGATGCACCGTTCAAAATGGGTCTTTCTGCTCAAGAGTTAGAATCTTGGGGTGCATTTAAATATTTACAAAAAGTTTTTGGCAGTGTAATTTTTGGGCCAATTGAAGTTTATAAACAAGTCGGAAGATATAATGAATTTTTTAATCGAACAAAAGATTTGCTTGTTTGCAAGACAGGAGAAGATCATTGTTACATAAAAGTTAAATTTAAAAATGGTATAAATCCAGTAGAAGATTTTGTTAGCGATTCTTTTATTCGTGGAATTTTGTGTGGAGTACCGAAAATTTGGAATTTACCATTGGCTGATTTGCAAGAACCACTTTTGGAATTTAATTTAAAAAATCTTTTGGAAAAAATTGGGCAGGTTGAGTCAAAGCGAATTGAGATTAAAGATAATGAATTTTTTCTTGACAATGAAGTTATTGCCAAACGGGTAGTCCTGCTTTCTGAAACAGTTAAAGAAGATCAGCTTTTTCTTGGTAAATATCGAGAAATACATCAAGGTGATAAAACTGAAACTTTTAAATCAGGTTGGTTAATTAAAGTTGATAAAGAAATTGATGAGAGATTACAATTAAAAAAAGGACAAGTTTATAATGCTCCGTATTTTATTTATAAATTATCATGGCAAACTTTGAGCTTTGCTCGTAAAATGTATCAGCTTACAATCCATAATTTTATTAGTAAGCGAGCATATCGGGAGGGGATTGAAACACAACTTTCAACTATTCGTAATTATGTAGAAACTTTGGAAGACAAAGTGATTGATAGAACAAAGCAGTTGAATGAGGCTAGGCAAGAAGCTGAACATTGGCGAAAGGAAACAGAAAAACTTTTGTATACAATGGTGCCTCAACAAATTGCTGAGCGAATGTTAGTTGGTAAATTAACTGCCGAAGAAATTGAAGGTACAGTTGTTTTTACTGATTTAACTGGGTTTACCGAGTTCAGTCGCAACCTTGAACCGCAACAAGTTAGTGATGTTTTAACGAAATATTTTACCACTATGAGTGAAATTATTTCTAAGCATGGCGGTTGGGTTAATAAATTTATGGGTGATGGAATTTTAGCTTTGTTTGGTTTGCATCATGCTGAGGATCACGTAGCTAGGGCACTTCAGGCTTCAGTAGAAATGCAAAAAGCCATGGTCAATTATACTTGGCAAAAAAGAATTGGCGTAGCAACTGGTAAATTTATTACTGGTGAATTTGGTACAGAACATTTACGCAAATTTGATTGTCTTGGACACGTAGTAAACTTGGCCAGTCGTTTGCAAAGCAATGCTGAGTCAGAAGATATTTTGGTGTGTGAAGACACTTATCAGCAATCCAAAGATAAATTCAACTATTCTGAAGCAAAGTTAATTAGTCCAAAGGGAATTGGTGAAATCCATGTTTATACAGTGAAGTATAAGCAAATAGGTTAATAGGCAAAATAAAAGTTTATTGAGTTGATTGAGTTTATTGTTTAAGACACTCAATTACCCTTAATTTCTTTGCTTCTTAGTTTCTTGTTTATAGGTAATAGGCAGTTAAGATTCTTAAGTTACCCTTAGTTTCTTGTTTTATGCAACTATAATAGGTTGCTTT
>CAYSUN010000061.1:0-2354 GCA_964434235.1 uncultured Gammaproteobacteria bacterium
CTTTGAGCCGGAAAGATAGAAACCACCAGCTGTATAGCTGGTGGTTTTCATTTAATTTTAGTGCACTTGACATGTTTATAATAATGTTATATGATATAGTGTTCGTAATAAAGTACTAATAAGAACGTCTTAATTAGTGTAAAGTTACAATTGAAAGTTCAGTTTTTGTTTATTTGCTACAAACAGATAAATAAAAATTGTAAAATTAAAAAATTTATTCATTCGAATTTATAGCTATTTTGCAAGAAACTTTCTAAAATTTAATTATGAAAATTTATCAAACAATTGAATTTGTCAAAAGATTACTTGGCGGTGTCCCTGCCTTGGGCTTGTTTAATGTTGTTTTTAAAAGACTTCAATTTACAAGCGAGCAATCAAGAACAGAATATCTTGGCAACTTTGGTGTGAAGGAAAATTGTTTGATGGATAACATAAAACTCAAATATAGATAAATACTTCATATAACAAGGTTGAGAAGACGTCCTGTTCTTAGGGCGTTTTTTTGAACTTTGAAAATTTATAAATTACAGAGAATAGGAGTTTGCGAATTGATAATTAGGAGTTAATAATTGTTACTTGTGTTGAAACTTTTACTGAGGAGGGTGTTATGAGCTGGGAAGATGAAAGGTTAGAAAAAGAAAATCGGAATTGGCGTTTTTTTTGGAATGGCCTAAAAAACATGTGGGAACTGATTGGTTCATACAAAAAAATCATGATTATCGGTGCAGTTTGGATGTTGATTGGAAAAATGATTGAATTGTTTGTGCCGTATTTGTTGAAAGTTGTTTTTGATCAAATCGAAAATATTCTGAATGGAAAATTTGATTGGCAGTTTCTTGGTTTGATTGTTGGTTCAATGTTTGTGCTCCGAATTGTACAGGCTGGGTTAAGATCTTTTTTGCAAGATTATGTTTTTATCAAAGCAGCTATTGCTTTGGAAAATCTATGGCCAGTTCAAGCGCAAAAAAAACTGATGGAACTTTCAACGAGTTATCATGAAAAAGAAAATACTGGTACGAAAATTTCCAAAATTAATAAAGGTTGTACAAAATTAGTTGATTTGATTGTTGAGTTGTTTTGGAATTTTTTACCACAAATATTTTATTTCTTGGTCAATGTAGTTTTTATTTTGGTTATTGATTGGAAGCTTGGTTTGTTGTTTATTCTTCCTTTTTATCCTGCAATGTTAATTCACTTCAAAATCTTTGATAAACATTCTGATAAATGGGAAGATTGGGAATGTCAAAAAGAAGTAGCTGATGGTTATTTTTGTCAATCAATTATCAATGTCAAAACAGTGCAAAGTTTTGTGCAAGAACATAAAGAATTTTTGCATCAAACCAAATTACGCGAATCAATGGGCGAGTTGGATACAAATATTCATCGTGAATTACGCTGGCCATTTTTTTGGGTTGGCGTTATGCTTGACGTTTCCTTTTTGGTAACTATTGTTTTGGGAATTTTCTTTGTTTATCGAGGTTGGAGTAGTTTGGGTGCAGTTGTTTATATTCTGGCGACTGGTAATGTTACTTCGAAAAGTATTGGCGACATTATGCATGCTTATACGCGAATGATGCGGAAAATGATTGCGGTAAATCACATGAAAAAATTGTTAGATCATAAACCAGAAATTGTTTCAGCTAAAAATGCAATTATACCTAAAAAGTTTGAAGGTAAATTTAATTTCAATCAAGTCCATTTTTCATATAATGGTAATGATACAAATGTTTTGCATGGTTTTACAACAAACTTAGAATTGGGAAAAATGTTAGCTTTGGTCGGTCGAAGTGGAGAAGGCAAATCAACAGTAGTTAAACTTTTACAAAGAGTTTATGACGTAACACAAGGTTCAATTACTTTGGACGGTGTTGATATCCGGAAGTTAGAATTGCCTTGGTATCGCAGACTGTTTGCCACTGTTCAGCAAGATGTAGATATTTTTGACACTACATTGTTTGAAAATATTGCTTATCCAGCTAATGACTTATTAAATTCAGCTCAAGTTGAAGAAGCTGTTAGGGCAGCTCATTTGCATGTAATGATGGATGACAAAGATCGTTTTCCTAATGGTTTGCAAACGCACGTTGGTGAACGTGGAGTTCGACTTTCGGGCGGAGAAAAACAAAGAGTTGGAATTGCTCGCGCCTATATCGCTTTGCTTAATGGTTCTAAAATATTAATTTTAGATGAAGCAACTTCCAGCCTTGATTCTGAATCAGAATTAGCTATTCAGTCGATGATTGCTAAAGTTAGAGGATCTCAAAATATTTCAATTGTTGTGATTGCTCATCGTTTGCCAACGATTAAAGATGCTGATCAGATTTGTATTCTTGATAAAGGCAACGTGGTGGAAA
>CAYSUN010000062.1:0-2283 GCA_964434235.1 uncultured Gammaproteobacteria bacterium
AAAAAATGAGAAGCCCCGATGCTTGTCATCGGGGATACCTTCGCGGTTGACAAAAAGTTAATATCTAGATAATTTAAATATAATGTTATTTGACAATTTAGGAGGATTAAATGTCTGTAGATCAAAATCCGGAACCATCCGAACAGTTCAACAAGCTTTTAATTTACTTTTGCACTGGGTGTCATCAGGATGTGGTTTCTAGAATTGCCATTGATGAAAATGCCCAGCCTTTAGCCAAGAGCGTTGTTTGCTCTAGGTGTAGGCATAGCCAATTTCTTTTACCGTATGATATTAAACGATTGCAAAAACGTGTGCTTAATCTTAAGTATTATGATTACAAATGTGATCGTTGTGGTAAAAAAACAAAAGTTGTCTTGACTTTTAATTTACGGAAAAAATTAATTGATAAAGAGGTTGAATGCCCGAATTGTCATGAAGTAGATGTTATTTCATCACAAATTAAAACTTTTGTCGAAAAAAACATTTCGGTGAATAGTCGTTTGCGAAATTTTTTTAGTTCATTGTTCCTTTTTTTGATTTTTGAAATAATGGTTGTGTTTTTTTCAAAAAAAGAATTTGTATTTGTTGAATGGTTGCCAGGTTTTTTGGTTGGAGTTTTGTTTTTGGCAGTACTTTACTATTTCCTCCCCGCTAGAAAATAAATAATATTAGCAGAGACCAAGTCTCTGCTTTTTTAATAAATAAATATTAAATCAAATAATGTTGCTGAGTGTGAGTTTAAATTATGAACAAAAAAAGAGAGGAATAAATCCTCTCTTTTATATTTTAACGTTAAAGACTTAGAAAAATTTTGCTACGACGGCAACGATTAAAAGGGCAACGATGTTTAGAATTTTAATCATTGGATTAATAGCAGGACCAGCCGTGTCTTTGTATGGATCACCAACTGTGTCACCAGTTACAGCGGCTTTGTGAGCGTCAGAACCCTTTCCTCCGTGATGACCATCTTCAATATATTTTTTGGCATTGTCCCAAGCACCACCACCTGTAGTCATAGAAATTGCTACAAATAAGCCAGTAATAATACTACCAACAAGTAAACCACCAAGAGCTAGAGGTCCTAAAAGAATATAAATTAAAATTGGAACAATGATTGGAATTAACGCAGGGACTACCATTTGTTTAATTGCATCTCTTGTAACAAGGTCAACAGTTTTAGCGTAGTCAGGTTTTTCAGTTCCTAGCATAATACCAGGGAAGGCTTTGAATTGTCTGCGAACTTCTTCGACAACTTTACCAGCAGTTTTTCCAACTGCTTGCATTGATAAAGCTCCAAAAATATATGGTAATAAACCACCAATAAATAAACCAATTAAAACTCTAGGAGAGTTTAATGAAAATATGAATGGTTGAACAGCAGATTCGTTCAAAGCATTTGTGTAGTCTGCAAAAAGAACTAAAGCAGCTAAAGCAGCTGAACCAATCGCATAACCTTTAGTAACAGCTTTAGTTGTATTGCCAACTGCATCAAGTGGATCAGTAATATCTCTAACTTCTTTTGGTAGTTCTGCCATTTCAGCAATACCACCAGCATTGTCAGTGATTGGACCATAAGAATCAATAGTTACGATAATACCAGTCATCGAAAGCATACTCATGGCTGCGATCGCTATTCCGTAAAGGCCAGCTAATTCATAAGCTCCAAAAATTCCAGCGCAGATTACGATTATTGGCCAAGCAGTTGCTTTCATTGAAACAGCTAAACCAGAAATAATATTTGTTCCGTGACCAGTTTTACTTGCTTCAGCAATGTCTTTGACTGGTTTGTATTTTGTTGATGTGTAATATTCAGTAATTATAATAATTGCACCAGTTATAGCTAAACCGATAAGCGCACTGAAAAATAAATTATTTGCTGGGAATAAACCATTACCTTCCATCATCCAGTTTGTGGCAGGGTAAAAACCAATAGCGGCAATAACACCAGAGGCAATTAAACCTTTGTAAAGAGCTCCCATGATATTTTTCTTTTTACCAAGTTTAATAAACCAAGTTCCAACAATTGAAGCGATGATTGAAATGCCACCTAGTACTAATGGGAATAAAATTGCTTTGTCAAAACCAACAAAGGTAAGAGCACCAAGAAACATAGCAGCAACAGCGGTAACAGCGTAAGTTTCAAAAAGATCAGCTGCCATACCAGCACA
Organism: uncultured Gammaproteobacteria bacterium; assembly: GCA_964434235.1. Taxonomy (GTDB): domain Bacteria; phylum Patescibacteriota; class Patescibacteriia; order UBA11705; family JABHMO01; genus JABMRF01. The sequence continues at coordinate 2,169 of CAYSUN010000062.1, forward strand.
GTCACCAACATTATCACCAACATTATCAGCAATAACAGCTGGATTTCTTGGATCATCTTCTGGAATTCCTGCTTCAACTTTTCCAACTAAGTCAGCTCCAACGTCAGCTGCTTTG
>CAYSUN010000063.1:0-2281 GCA_964434235.1 uncultured Gammaproteobacteria bacterium
TACTTAATACTTAATACTTTTTCTTACTGTTTACTTTTACCCCGAACTATAACGCGATAAGACGTTAAGTTCAGGGCAAGACTTTTAACTTTTAACTTTTTTGATTTACTTTTTATTTACTTAATCTCATTCTTAGTAATCTGATTTCATCGCGAAGAATAGTTGCAAGTTCAAATTCCAAATTATGAGCAGCTTGTTTCATTTTTAATTCTTTGTCTTTGATAATTTCTTTTAATGGTCTAGCATCGCCTTGCAAGTCAAGTTCTAATGTTTTAGCAAAAATAGAATTTGTTTTTTTGTCAGTACTTTTTTTATTTTTGGAAGCAGTTAAACCAAATTCTTCAAGTATATTTTTAATATTTTTTTCAATTGTTTTTGGCGTGATTCCGTGTTTCTTGTTATAAGCGATTTGTTTGATTCTTCGTCTTTTTGTTTCTTGAACTGCTGTTTTAATCGATTTAGTATTTTGATCAGCATAAAGTAAAACTCGGCCGTTAACATTTCTGGCTGCTCGTCCAATTGTTTGGATTAAACTGGTATCATTACGCAGAAAACCTTCTTTGTCAGCATCTAAAATTGCGACTAATGAAACTTCAGGAATGTCTAGTCCTTCTCGCAATAAATTTACGCCGACAATAACATCATATTTTCCTTTTCGTAAATCAGTTATAATTTGAATTCTTTCTAAAGTATCAACGCCACTATGAATGTAAGAAACTTTAATTTTCTTTTTTTGTAGATAATCAGTTAAGTCTTCGGCCATCTTTTTTGTTAAAGTAGTAACCAGTGTTCTTTCGTTTATAGCTACTTGTTTTTCAATCTCTATAATTAAATCTTCAATTTGCGATTTGTTTTTTTTGTTATTTGCGCCTTGTTGTTTTCCTGTTATTGGTCTAATTATAACTTCTGGATCAACCAGTCCTGTTGGTCGAACTATTTGTTCAACGATTTGGTCTGAAGTTTGTTTTTCAAAATCTGCTGGGGTAGCTGAAGTGTAAACTGTAAGATTGTTTTTTTGTTCAAATTCAGAAAAGGTTAAAGGGCGATTATCTTTGGCACTTGGTAATCTAAAACCATGTTCGACCAAAGTTGTTTTTCTGGCTTGGTCGCCATTATACATAGCTCTAATTTGAGGTAGAGTAACGTGTGATTCGTCGATGACAGTTAAAAATTTTTCATTATTAGATTTAAAATAATCCATCAAAGTAAATGGTGGTGCGCCAGGTTTGCGGTCATCAAAGTGTCTGGAGTAATTTTCAATTCCATTACAATAGCCAATATTTTCAATCATTTCTAAATCATATTTTACTCGACGTTGTAGTCGTTCATGTTCCAATAATTTACCTTGTTTTTTAAATTTAGCCAGTTGTTCTTGAAGTTCTTTTTTTATTGATTGAAAAGCTTTTTGTTTAATGTCTTCATTAATTACATAATGAACAGCGGGAAAAAGCCAAAGTCCGGGCAACTCACGTTTTGTTTGGCGAGTAATTGGATCAAGCGATTCAATTAAATCAATTCTATTAGATATTTCAAATCTATAAATAATATTTTCATTAATTGGCATAACTTCAAAAACTTGTCCACGCAAGCGAAATTTCCCACGTTGCAAATCAGAATTTGTTCTTTCAAATTGCATGTTAATTAATTGTTCAAGCATTTCTCGACGATCCAGCTTTTGATTTTTAAATAAATGCAAAGTGTTTTTTTTGTATTCTTCTGGCGAACCAAGTCCGTAAATAGCAGAAACAGAAGCAACGATTATAACATCTTGTCGAGTTAACAAAGCTTGAGTGCAAGCGTGTCGTAAGCGTTCAATTTCTTGGTTGATTTGAGCTTCTTTTTCAATGTAAGTATCAGAAGAAGGCATGTAAGCTTCTGGTTGATAATAATCATAATAACTGACAAAATATTCTACTGCGCTGTCAGGAAAAAATTCTCGAAACTCACTGCAAAGCTGGGCTGCCAAAGTTTTGTTATGAGCAATTACAAGAGTAGGTAATTGAGTTTTTTCAATTACTTTAGCGATCGTAAAAGTTTTACCAGAACCAGTTACTCCCAGTAAAGTTTGCTTTTTAAAATCTTGATCAATTCCTTGAACAATTTTTTTGATCGCTTCAGGCTGATCTCCGGCTGGTTGATATTTAGCTTTAAGTTTGAATGACATAAATTAAGTTTAAATACAGTTTACAGTTATAGTCAATTTTTTTAAGTAAATTTAGACAACTGTGTCTAGTTAACCATAAGGGGTAACACTTTGATAAAATAAGGGTAACAAGGTTAA